>NZ_JAGGQS010000005.1:0-36419 GCF_018613175.1 Bacillus sp. ISL-47
AGTCACCCCCTCCTACTCGATCATATCTTAGTGGTCTTCTTCACTTTAGGAAGAATTTTATTTAATGGTACTTTTTTCTCTCGCGTCCATGTAGACTCTTCTTTTGGATCATATTGTTCCAGAAAAGTGATGACTTCCTTTGTAATGGGTGTCGGCGTTGAGGCGCCCGCAGTAACAGCAACGGTTGAAGCGTCTTTAAGCCAATTTACATCAAGCTCAGTAATGTCGGCAATCCGGTAGGCTTTCGTACCTGCGATTTCCTCCGAAACCTGGGCAAGGCGATTAGAGTTATTGCTCTTTGGATCTCCAACCACGATCAGAACATCAGCTTGGCCAGCTTGTTCTGCGACTGCCTCTTGCCGAACCTGGGTAGCCATACAGATTTCTTTGTGAAATTCTGCATGAGGATATCTTTCCTTTATTTGCTCCATGACATGGCCAACATCCCACTGGCTCATTGTCGTCTGGTTTGTTACCAGAATTTTATCAGCTTGGATCTTTAACTTGTTAACGTCTTCGATTGTTTGTACAAGGTGAACAGCATGAGGCGCTACCCCAACAGCGCCTTCAGGCTCAGGATGCCCTTTTTTGCCGATGTAGATGATCTGAAAACCTTCTTTTTCTTTTTCTCTGATCAGATCATGAGTCCTTGTTACATCCGGACATGTAGCATCAATTGTCACAAGGCCTTTTTGTTTGGCTGCTTCCCGTACTTGCGGAGAAATGCCGTGAGCAGTGAAAATGACTGTCCCTTTATCAACCTTATCCAAAATTTCTGTTCTGTCTTTTCCATCTAGAGTAATGATCCCCTCATCTTCAAAAGCATCCGTTACATGCTTGTTATGAACGATCATTCCCAGAATATAAATCGGTCTTGGTAATGATGGGTCGAGTGCTGCGTTTCTGGCGATCACCATCGCATCAACCACACCATAACAATATCCCCGAGGAGAGATTTTTATGACATTCATCCGCGTATCCTCCTATTATAGCCTTTATCTGAATTGTGTAATGGTAATATGTTTAGGTTAAAACACCTGGGAAATCCAAGCGTGCTTATTCTATTATATAAGAGATAGCAGGATATTACAAAAAGCAAAAAAGAGAAAGAAAATGAAATTTACTAAGCTTTAATAACACTAATCCTTGGGAAGAGAATGGCGTGTATTGAGCCATTCTCTAGAAGGTACAAGGTCTTATAAATAAAAAAAACAAAGAATGCAGGTGCATTCTTTGCAATTAAATATATAATTTTGGCTTGGATTCCCGACTTCTGGAGTTTCTGGAAACTGACGGCTCTGGTTTATTATCCGTTTCTGCCTTTTTTCGTTGTAATGGAGCCTGCTTTGCTGGTGCTTTAACTTCTGTATTTGTTTTGTCCTTTTCTTGAGAAGCCTGTTCCTCGGGAACGTCCTTCAAACCTCTGTAAAGCTTCCACATGGCCGGCAGATTTCTAACCAGCGGTCCGTACTGCTGAACCATGGGACCGATCTGCTGTGCTGTATTTAATACCTTTTGGGTATTATTTAAAAAGCCGTTTATAGAACTGGGATTGCTTATTGCCTGCAATATGCCCCCGCCTGCACGGGATCCTCCTGCTGCTCTGGCAGCGCCCATTTCGCCTTGAGGCTGGGCATTGCCTTTGCCTAATAGTTTGGAGAGCAATCCCCCTCCTCCACGGCGCATTCCCGGAGCGCCTCTCATATTTGGCCCCATGGGAGGTCTGCCTTGCATCGGATTCATAAATGGGTGAGGGGGCATTCCACCGCGCATGGGAGGTCTTGGTCCTGGCATCATTATTAATGGCCTCCTTTCAAAGAAACACTTTTTCCTGCACTAGAGGCAGGCAGTGGAATTGGTCTATTTTTATCCATATATTAAAGTATGCGTTTATCCCATTTTGGTTTAGGTATTATGCGGAAGATTCTTTTTTTCTTGTTAAAAATCATTTGAATAGCCCATTATAAAAATATATATGCCTGTATGAGTGGTTATTTGGAAGAAACTTTATTATAATAACAGGATGTAAGAAAAGCTTGAAGCTGGACACTTTTAGTTGATACAAGTATGTTTCTTACTTTTAAATAAAGGCTGTTTTCGCAAACTTTGTTGCCTTTTTGAAGACAAACGTATTTTACCCACTGAGTTGATTGTAGCGGAGGGCACTTGATCCTCGAAAATGCATTCGCATTTTCTTCGTGCGATGTCTATTCAAGGAAGTTTATTCAATGTCCTGCGGGAAGAGAGGGAAGTGCGAGACCCCACAGGCGAAGCCGAGGAGGCTCGCATCCCTCCCCGCGGAAAGCAAGTGCCCGCAGCGGAAATCAACGGGCAGAATTCATTAACAAAAACAACAATCTATGAGAAAAGAGCCTAAATAAATGAATCGGTTGCATTCCAATACTGCTGAAAATCAAGCAGCATTTGCTAACCTGAATCACTGAGGAGTTTTTATATGAACGAAACGAAATTTGATCGATTTAACCTTAAGCCATTTATAATAGAAGCGGTGAAAGAATTCGGCTTTTACGAGCCAACAGAAATTCAGGAAAGAATGATACCAGCTGTACTCAAGGGGGAAAGTGCCATTGGCCAGTCCCAAACAGGTACAGGGAAAACCCATTCTTACGTATTGCCTATTTTGCAAAAGGTGGATCCTTCCCGCCAAGAGGTACAGGCCATTATAGCCGCGCCAACAAGAGAGCTTGCCAATCAGATCTATCATGAAATCCTCAAGGTGACTGAGCATTGTCCAGAAGGAGAAGAAATAACAGCACGCTGTTATATCGGAGGAACGGACAAGCAGAGGACGATTGAGAAGCTGAAAAAACAGCCTCAAGTTGTAGTTGGGACACCTGGCAGAATTAATGACCTTGTAAAGGAGCAGGCTTTGTATGTCCATACCGCAGAAATATTTGTCGTTGATGAAGCAGATTTAATGCTTGATATGGGATTCATTGAGGATGTTGACCAAGTTGCCGCAAGAATGCCGGAAAAACTGCAAATGCTTGTATTCTCAGCTACGATTCCTGAGAAACTGAAGCCATTTTTAAAGAAATATATGGAAAACCCAAAGTATGTTCATATTGAGCCAAAGCAGGCAACTGCCGCAAACATTGAACACTGGCTGCTTCCATCCAGACATCGCAATAAAGTAAATTTGGTATTTGAAGCACTGACTTCTTTTAATCCTTATTTAGCCATCGTTTTTACTAATACGAAGAAAAAAGCGGATGAAGTCGCAGATGGATTAATCAGCAAAGGCCTAAAAGTCGGCCGTATACACGGGGACCTTAACCCGCGTGAGCGGAAAAAAATGATGAAGCAAATATTGGATCTTGAGTTTCAGTACATTGTGGCGACTGATCTTGCAGCAAGAGGTATTGACATTAAGGGAATAAGCCATGTAATTAACTATGAGCTTCCGACTGATTTAGACTTTTATATTCACCGTGTGGGACGTACAGCCCGTGCAGGCTTTTCAGGAATTGCCCTGACAGTGTATGAGACTTCGGATGAAGATTCTTTAAATAGGCTTGAAAAGATGGGGATTGATTTCAAACATAAGGATCTGCAAAAAGGGGAATGGACAGATCTGGAAAATCGCAATAAACGAAAGAACCGTCAAAAACAAACGGATGATATAGATAAAAAGGCTTCATCTTTGGTACAAAAGCCGAAAAAAGTAAAGCCAGGCTATAAAAAGAAAATGAAATGGGAAATGGATAAAATTAAAAAGCGCGAAAAAAGAATAAAGCGTAAATAAATTTTACTACGGGAGAGGTAGGTATCATCATGCTGAAAATTGGTTCACACGTTTCCATGAGCGGGAAAAAAATGCTATTAGCTGCAAGTGAAGAAGCTGTTTCATACGGCTCCAATACTTTTATGATTTATACAGGCGCCCCGCAGAATACAAGAAGAAAAAAGATAGAGGACTTAAATATTGAAGCCGGGTTAAGACACATGGAAGAGAACGGTATAGCTGAAATCGTTGTACATGCTCCTTATATCATCAACATTGGCAATACGACAAACCCATCGACTTTTGAATTAGGTGTTAATTTCCTGCGCTCTGAAATTGACCGTACTGAAGCGATTGGTGCAAGACAGATTGTTCTTCATCCTGGGGCACATGTAGGGGCAGGAACGGAAGAAGGAATTAAGAAAATCGTGGAAGGCCTGAATGAGGTGCTAAATGGCGAAGAAAAGGTTCAGATCGCGCTTGAAACCATGGCCGGCAAAGGTTCGGAATGCGGAAAATCTTTTGAAGAGCTTGCTATGATTATTGATGGGGTCAATTATAATAACCACCTTTCTGTTTGCTTTGATACATGCCATACGCATGATGCAGGATATGATATCGTTAATGATTTTGATGGTGTACTGGAGAATTTCGATAAGATTATCGGCTTAGACCGTTTAAAGGTTCTTCATATCAATGACAGCAAAAATGAACGTGGCATGCGAAAAGACCGCCATGAAAATATCGGTTTTGGTCATATCGGCTTTAAAGCATTGAATTATATCGTACACCATCCGCAATTAAAGGATGTCCCAAAAATTCTTGAGACACCATATGTTGGAGAAGACAAAAATAATAAAAAGGCGCCATACAAGCATGAAATAAATATGCTCCGCAATAAGGAATTCGATGAAAATGTATTGGATGCTATTATGGAAGGGCAGTAAAAGGCAAAAAGCTGTGTATAGATTACACAGCTTTTTATATGGGAAATTAAGTATGAGAAAAAATAAAAGGTTATTTTGTGAATTGCAGGAATAGGCGATTTACTTCCCTTGCTGTTTCCGGCCCCGCAACTTTGGCAATTTCCTTTATTAATTTTGTTCGCTCACGATCTTCGAAGATATTTATTTGCTTTCCTCGCAGGTAGTCAGCGATCTTTTGTGCCTGCGGTTTTGTAATGCTGATGTTGAATTGCTCTCCATATTTTAATAATTCATCTGCAGTTATATTGCTCAATTTATGATTTATGATGTTTTCAAAAATTTTCATCCTCATCACTCCTCCCCTGTACTGTATGAGGGAAGAAGGGAAATCGTGACATATATGTATTTAAAAATGATTGTTTCCTTATGAGATCCTTGTTTCCTTTACTTTAAAAACAAATTCCTGTATACTAACTTTTGTAAATCGGAATGATTCTTAATATTAAAGGTGATAAAAATGGCAGAGCCAATAATTGAAATTAGGCATGTTTCTTATAGATATGAAAAAGAAAATGTCCTTGAGGATATAATTTTAACCATACATGAAGGTGATTTTCTGGGCATTGTAGGACCAAATGGTTCCGGTAAATCCACCTTGATGAAGCTGATATTAGGTTTGCTGAAAGTTCAGAAGGGAAGTGTTAAGCTTTTTGGACAGGAAATAAACCGTTTTAAGGATTGGCAAAAAATAGGATTTGTTTCGCAAAAGGCCAATTCATTTAATACAGGTTTCCCCGCTACGGTCTTTGAAGTCGTATCCAGCGGACTTACAAAGAAGCTTGGCCTTTTTAAGTTCTTGGGAAAAGAAAATCATCAAAAAGTGCTGCAGGCGATTGATTCAGTAGGCCTGCTTGAGTTTGCGAAACGGAATATAGGGGAACTTTCCGGCGGACAGCAGCAGCGAGTCTTTATCGCTCGTGCACTAGTGAGCGACCCGAAGCTTTTAATACTTGATGAACCGACAGTAGGAGTGGATGCAAAAAATGTCCAATCCTTTTACGAAATGCTTGACGATTTAAACAAGAAGCTTGGCATTACTCTTTTGCTGGTTACGCATGACATTGGAACAATTTCGGATAAAGTTACACATGTTGCGTGCCTTAACAAAAATTTGCATTTTCATGGAAATACATCAGAATTTGAAAGCTTGAATATTAGTGAGATGTCTGAGATTTACGGCCATGATGTCCATGTTTTGACCCATAATCATGACCATCACCATCACGGAGGCTCAGCACGATGATAGCAGGGATTTTACAATATGAGTTTTTGCAAAATGCATTTTTAACTGGAATCATAATTGGAATAATTGCTCCTTTGCTGGGCGTTTTTATCGTTGTCAGAAGGCTATCCTTAATTGCTGATGCTTTGAGCCATGTAACGCTTGCGGGGATTGCTGCCAGCCTTCTTCTTGAAAAAAAAGTGCTCGGTTTGACCGGTTTAAACCCTCTTTACATGGGAATGGCTTTTTCAGTCGCTGGGTCTTTGTTTATTGAAAAGCTTAGGGCTGTTTATAAACATTATCAGGAGCTGGCAATTCCCATCATATTGTCAGGGGGGATTGGACTTGGCGCAATTTTTATTTCCTTGGCCGACGGATTCAATACGGACTTATTCAGCTATCTATTTGGAAGTGTAAGTGCGGTGAGCCGTCTTGACTTATGGACTATATTAATCATTAGTGTTTTTGTTATTGCACTTGTCATCCTGCTGTATAAAGAATTGTTTTTGCTATCTTTTGATGAAGAGCATGCAAAAGCATCTGGCATTGCAGCAAAGAGTGTTCATTTTATTTTTATTATCATGGTGGCTTTGGTTATTGCTGCCTCTATGAGAATTGTAGGTATACTTTTGGTTTCCTCTTTAATGACATTGCCGGTTGCAGCAAGCATCAGGATTGCCAAAGGCTTTAAACAAACCATTTTCCTATCCATGCTGTTTGGGGAAATTTCTGTTTTGGGCGGATTAACGATTTCTTATTATATTGACCTGGCGCCAGGAGGAACAATAGTTATTATTACAATACTCATCCTGATTATCACCATTCTGGCAAAGAAGATTTCAAGTATGAGGCCAGCCTGAAAGCTGCAAAAGAGGTAGTATTTGAAAAGGCTGTTTTCGCAAACATTGTTGCTGATAAATAAGGTTGGTTGATTGGAGCGTAAGGTGCGAGCTCCTCGAAAATGCATTCCCATTTCCTTCGTGCGGTGATGATTCAAGGATGCTTATTCAACGTCCAGCGGGTGGAGTGGGACAGGTGAGATCCCACAGGCACTGCGCGCCGAGGATGCTCACCGTCCGCCCCGCGGAAGCTGGAGGATCCTGGAGCGGAAGTCAACCTCCCCTCACTCTTTGTTTTTAATCACAGAATCATAAAAAAACAAAAACTTTAGAAAAAAGCCTTTGAAAAAATGGGTTAGCTTCATCATATAGGCTTCTTCGGTAATAAACTTTGATTGTTGAAGCAGGACACGAGGTGAAAAGAATGAATGTAAATGAAGCAATGCAGCTTTTAAAAGATAAAGGCTATAAGCATACAGGGAAAAGGGAAGAAATGCTTCAGCTTTTCGCTGATAGTGATAAATATTTAACTGCCAAAGATGTTTTGGAAAAAATGAAAGACAATTACCCCGGGTTAAGTTTCGACACAATATACAGAAATTTATCATTGTTTGTGGATTTGGATATTTTTGAGATGACAGAGCTTTCAGGAGAAAAACATTTCCGATTTACATGTTCGCATGAGCATCATCACCATCATTTTATATGTTTGGACTGCGGTAAGACGAAAGAAATAGAAGTCTGTCCTATGAAACAGGTTCAGGAAAACCTGAAAGGCTATGATGTCTCCGGCCACAAGTTTGAAATATACGGTAAATGTCCGGAATGTTTTTAATAAAAATAAAAAAGCATGGGAGCTGTTATAGTAAGTAGTTCGGTTTTGAAGTACAAAATTAGAACTAACCTTGCTATTCAAACGGTAATTCACACTTAAATTAACAGCAATTTGATAAGCAAAAATGCTTGGAACATTGTGTCTCCAAGCATTTTTTATATTATCTCGCACTCTATAGTTGAACAAAATAATAGAGCATTGATTTCACTAAGTTTGAAAAATAAACGGAAAAATTCCGTTTGTTTTGGGAAATACCAACATTTCTCGCAAAATAAGCGGAGGTTTTCCGCTTATATGAACCTAATCTTTAGAGTTAGTTATATATATAGAAGTTAATCGGAATATATCCGCTTATATCTGCTTCTTGTACCCCTACTATACACATTAACCGGAATTTCTCCGCCTATGAATTCCTATACCTCCGCAAAAAAGTCAACAATGAATAACAACAGAGTCTTTTCTAACTTGAATATCAAAAAACCTACAATACCATTACATTTATAAAAAGCCTTAATATTCAAGAAAAAAGATGCAGTCCAATTCAGTTGCGAATTGGACTGCTGATTTGTTTGATAATTAAGTTTTTGTACTCGAAAACCGAACCCGTTGCTGTTATAGTCCCATGCTTTATTTATATTTGGTGAATTTTATTTTAACCATTCCTCGACCCAGTTAAAAGCTTGCTCCCAGCTGCTAACCCTAATGACTCCATTTGGGAGAGGGTCTTGATTATAGGGGGTGTCGAATAAAATGACAGGGATTTTGCAAGCCTCATGAATCATAACTGCATTATCATGTTTATCTTCAAAAAAGATGTCTACCTCAAACTTCTTTGCTGCCTGTATTTTATCATGTGTCCCAATCAGTTCAATATGATCAAATTCTAAAGCGTTCTCCAAAAACCATTCCTCTGTAATTTGCTGAAGATGTGAACCACGTGCACTAATAAAATATAAGTCATGGTCAAGTTTCCATTTTGTCAGGATTTCTTTTGCTCCTTCTGCAAGGGGCGATTCCCTGTAAATTACTGGTTCGTTTTCTTTAAACCATTTCGCGAATTCTTTTTCAGATATATCCACAAGTGGAGTTAAATCATATTGCTTAATATCATTCAGGGTTATATTCAGATTAAATGCTTTATTTAAGTATGGAATCATGGATGATGGACATGTAACCGTGCCATCAATGTCAATTCCAAAGCGCTTCTTCATAATGGTTTGCTCTCCTTTAAATACATATATCCCTTATCTTAACAAAAGTCCCTTCCAGGCAAAAGAGTAATGGCAGTATTGCTGTCCTGGGAAGCATTATTTGATAGTCAAACATTAACATCTTAAAAAGAACGCATATCGCAAACACTATAAATGCTCCATTAAGCAATACTTTTGAAGGAACAAGCAAAGAAAGCGAGGGATCATGATGGCAGACCAAGAGCGCACCAATGAAGAGTACGATCTTCGCCATAGCGAGCGAATTGGGGAAGCTAATACAGATTATACAGAAGAAACCTCTGCTGAAATCGCAGCTCCAGGTGTCTATAACAGGGATTTGGATTTGGACAGGGACAAGGCTAATACAGATTATAGAGAAGAAACCGCTGCTGAAATTGCAGCGCCAGGTGTCTATGACAGGGCGACGGACAGGGAAGAAGAGAGTGAAACAGCTGCTGCCGGCCGGGGAGTAGGATACGCGGCCCTGGCATTGTCCATTCTGTCTCTGTTTGTATTGCCGGTTCTGTTTGGAGCAACAGGCATTGTCCTTGGTTTTATAGCACGCCGAAGAGGATCAGAAAGCCTTGGCGGCTGGGCCATAGGAATTGGAGCCATTTCGATCATTGTGGGCATGTTTATCTTGCCGTTTTTTTAAAAGAATATTGAACAAAGTAAAAGCCTGGCAACCTGCCAGGCTTTCTTTTTATGATTGAATGCTTTCTGCTTTTGTTTTTTCTTCTGCTTGTTTTGCGAAGTATTCTTCAGCAATTTTATCTATTTCGATCTTCAGTTCATCGACCATTGTTGCTTCAGGAACCTTCCTTACAATCTGGCCTTTACGGAATAGAAGACCTTCTCCGCGTGCTCCGGCAATGCCGATATCAGCTTCCCGTGCTTCACCCGGTCCATTAACCGCACAGCCAAGTACCGCTACCTTAATCGGTGCTTTAATTTTTTGGATATATTCTTCCACTTCATTTGCGATACTGATTAAGTCAATTTCAATCCGTCCGCAGGTTGGGCAGGAAATCAGTGTGGCTGCATTCGATGACAGGCCAAATACTTTTAGAAGCTCCCGCGCTACTTTTACTTCTTCAACTGGATCAGCACTTAATGAAATTCTTAAAGTATTGCCGATTCCTTTGCTTAAGATTGCACCAAGGCCAGCAGCACTTTTCACAGTACCCGCAAAAAGTGTGCCTGATTCTGTTATTCCCAAATGCAAAGGATAATCAAAGGCTTTTGACGCTTTTTCATATGCTTCAATTGCCAGATTAACATCCGACGCTTTCATTGATACGATGATATCATGAAAGTCGAGGTCTTCTAGAATTTTAATATGATGAAGTGCGCTTTCGACCATCCCATCGGCAGTAGGATAACCGTACTTCTCCAGGATCCGCTTTTCAAGGGATCCAGCGTTTACGCCAATGCGGATCGGTATTCCTTTTTCTTTTGCAGCCTTAACGACTGCTTCAACTTTTTCACGTTTGCCGATATTGCCGGGATTGATCCGTATCTTATCTGCTCCGCCTTCAATGGCTTTTAAAGCAAGCTTATAATCAAAATGAATATCGACTACAAGCGGTATATTTATTTGCCTTTTAATATCTGCAATAGCATCTGCAGCTCTTTCATCAGGGCAAGCGACCCGGACAATTTGGCAGCCTGCTTCCTCAAGCCTTTTTATTTCAGCTACAGTAGCTTCTACATCATGTGTTTTAGTTGTGGTCATACTTTGGATGAACAGCTCATTGCTGCCGCCAATAGTTAAAGGCCCAACTTTAACAGGCCGTGTTTTAGTACGATGTATAATTTCACTCAATGGAGATTCGCTCCTTTTTATCTATTCATATAACTGCATGACATTTTGGATGCTGTTAAAGAAGGTTCACTTTATTGTATCAATGAACCGCTGCGGTTGACAAGAATGATGATAAAGATTAGTTGTTCGTATTATATTTCGGAAACTTATAGGTTTTTCCTGATTTGATTTCTTCCGGCTTTATGCCGCTGTTTAATTCAGAGAAATCTGACACAACCTCATCTATGCTGACAGGTATTCGCCCATCAAGGTTTAATTCCACAATCGAAAGAACGGTCTCTCCCGGACTCACTTCTTTTTCAAAAAAAGAAATTCCGGATTCAGCTGGCTGTGTGCTGGCTTCTAATACTTGTTCTTTTCCAGCGGGGAGTGTGCCCTGGCTTAAGTCATAATAAATAACATAAATAACAAGAATAGAAAGCAGGACTCCAGCAATTCGCATCATATTGGCCAAACCCCCTGTAATTAGCGTGTTTACCCAATATGTATGCTTGTCCTATTTTGAATAGAACATAATTTGGCAGCAATAAGGAGAACTTTATTAGTAAATTGAGTCTTTCACCCGCGAATGACGGGCTTTGATCCATTTCACTTACTTAGTTTATCCTTCAAACTCCTTAATAATGGTTACTTTTCTTTAATACAGCCAAAAAAACGCGTCCAGTATGGCGCGTTTTATTTTTGTACTTGTTGTGGAACTTCTTTAACAGCCAGCAGAAGAATGATCAGTGAGACAAACCAGTTTATGAAAGCTCCATTCGGTACAGCAGTATGCAAGGCTGCCATAATTGTGAAAAAAACAGTCGGCAAGGTGATGCTATAGGCAGACATTCTCCATAAATGCCGGTATTGCAAGTTTTTTCCTAAAGCATTTTTAATAAGCAGGCCAATTAATGCGAGAATGGATATTTCAATAAATCTCACCCCTGCTGTAAAAATATAAATGACAAGCGCTATTAAGGGGATAACAATGGGCATCAGGGATTTAGCAGATGCCAAATAGTCTGATAGGCTTTCTTTTGTAAGCGTGCCATTGGTTAACATGGAGTAAGGATAAGATTGTTCCTGCCCCGCAGCGTTTATGTATATATCATTTTTCAGAAGGGCGATTGTATTGTCGCTGTTGGAAAAGGCAGAGGGCTTTACAGTACCTGTAGAATCTACAATAATGGCAAAGCCATTTTTGTTAAGGGTAACAGGCACTTCTTCATCAGTAAGCAGTTCTCCGTCTTTAATCTGGAAATCCGGCAATTCACTATCAATCGTTTCATCCACAGCGTTTAAACTATCCACTATGGCTGTGCTGGAATAAAAAACGGTTGGGATAATGGATAATAGGGTAAGAAAAAAAACATAAAGAATGGTTTTCCCGATTCCTTGAAAGCGGAACAAAGAGATGTCTTTTGGAGAATATAAACTTTTATAAAATTGCAGAAAAATATTCATTTTAACACACCTTTTCAAAAGATTTGCCCTAATAGTTTAGCCGCAATTTGGGGTCTCTACAAGTAACTCAGCTTATTTAATAAACAAGGGATTTTCTGTATTTGTAACATAAATGTAATATTCAAAAGAAATGTTAAGCTATTGTAAATTTGATAAAATAAATCTTTACTTTTTGTTCAATTTTCATTAATAATTGTATGGGGTTTGATGAAACATGTCGAATAAACAATTATAGGGGTTGAAAATTGTGGAACTAGATGTTCAACAAATGCTTTTTGAGTTTCTTGGCGGACTTGGTATTTTCTTATATGGAATCAAGTTCATGGGTGATGGACTGCAAAAATCAGCTGGCGACAAGCTGAGAGATATTCTGGACCGTTTTACGACAAATCCGTTTATGGGGGTTTTAGCAGGAATTGTTGTAACAGTCCTACTTCAAACTAGTAGTGGTACAACTGTTATTACAGTTGGACTGGTAAGTGCTGGTTTCATGACACTTCGGCAAGCTATTGGCGTAATAATGGGTGCGAATATTGGTACAACAGTTACAGCATTCATTATTGGTATTGATATTGGTGAATATGCACTGCCAATCATTGCTGTAGGTTCAATTCTTCTGTTTTTCTTTAAAAATAAAAAAATACACAACTTCGGGCAAATTGTCTTTGGTTTCGGAGCATTATTTTATGGTTTGGAGCTAATGAGCGGTGGTATGAAACCATTACGCAGTTTAGAGGCTTTCCATGATCTTACTGTAAGTATGAGTTCAAACCCGGTTCTTGGGGTAGTTATTGGTACTGTATTTACAGTAATTGTTCAGAGTTCAAGTGCAACAATTGGTATTCTTCAAGGGCTTTATGCTGAAGAATTGGTGAATTTAAATGCTGCCTTGCCGATCTTATTTGGTGATAATATCGGTACAACAATTACAGCTGTTCTAGCTGCCATTGGCGCATCCGTTGCCGCGAGAAGAGCTGCTGCAACACATGTATTGTTTAACCTAATCGGTACAACAGTGTTTTTATTGTTATTAAAGCCTTTTACATTATTAATTGAAACTTTAGCAGTGAATTTAAACCTTAATCATGAGATGACAATTGCATTTGCTCATGGAATATTTAATACGACAAATACTCTTATACAGCTTCCTTTTATAGGGGTTCTCGCTTTGGTTGTGACAAAATTAATACCTGGTGAAGACTCGATTATAGAATATAAATCTAAGCATCTTGACCCTGTTTTTATCGAGCAATCTCCGTCTATCGCTCTTGGGCAGTCAAAAGAAGAAGTTTTGCGAATGGGCCAATTTGCTGTCCGAGGACTTGAGGAAACCAATCAGTTCTTAAAGAATAAGCAGCAAAAGCATTCGGAAACAGCTTATCAGCTTGAAGATGCTATTAACAATTTAGATCGTAAAATTACAGATTATCTAGTAAAACTTTCAACAAGTTCACTTTCAGTTCATGAATCTGAAGAGCATACAGTTCTGATGGACACTGTTAGAGATATTGAGCGAATTGGTGACCACTTTGAAAATATTATTGAGCTCGCTGAATACCAGCAGGCAAATAAGGTTAAGATTACTGAAAATGCTATGGATGATCTTGATGTGATGTTTAACCTAACGATTTCAACTGTGAAGGAAGCTCTTCAAGCATTGGATCATAATGATAAAGAAATAGCACGACTAGTAGTTGAGAAAGAAGAAGAGATCGATAAAATGGAAAGAAAACTTCGCAAACAGCATATTCTTCGTTTGAACGAAGGTATTTGCTCCGGACAAGCAGGCATTGTGTATGTTGACATTGTCAGCAACCTTGAGCGTATTGGTGATCATGCTGTGAATATTGCCGAAGCTGTTTTAGGAGAAGAATAAGTGGTAAAATAAGCAAGGGGATATCCTCTTGCTTTTTGTTTTTTAAGCAATAAAAAAAGGGTGCTGATGATGGAAATTATTTATTGGACTTTGATTATAACTTTGTTTGTTGTCGCCTTTGCTGGGTTAATCTTTCCGATTATCCCCAGTGTCCTGTTTATTTTAGGCGGATTTCTACTTTATGGTGTTCTCTTTTCCTTTGAGCCCTTTAATTGGCTATTTTGGACTATCCAGGTCCTTTTTGTTGTTTTGCTTTTCGGGGCGGATTATATAGCCAATATGATTGGGGTAAAAAAATATGGAGGGTCCAAAGCCGGCGTTTGGGGAAGTACAATCGGACTTTTAATAGGGCCTTTTGTGATTCCGGTGTTAGGAATTCTGATCGGGCCATTCCTTGGCGCGATCCTTGCTGAACTTGCGGTAAATAGAAAAAACCTGAATGATGCAATAAAAATTGGTTTTGGCTCTGTTATAGGGTTTGTCAGCAGTGTAGCGGCAAAGTCAGTTATTCAGGCAGTCATGATTATTTATTTCCTGATTAAGGTACTTTAAATATTTCATGAAAGGGAACAGTCATAAGGTATTGCTATGACTGTTCCTTTTTTATAGCACTCCTAATTCACACCGCATATTTCACTGGGGCAGTTTTGGCAATCTGTTTCCCGTTTTAAATAACTCAAATCTTTAATAATGATTTTTTGTCCATCATAAAGAATAATCTCCTCTTCCCTTAGCTCCTTCAGCATTCGCTGGATGACTTCCCGGGTACCGTAAGTAAGGTTAGCTATTTCCTGATGGGTTAGGGATAAATCAATTAGGATTCCTTCTTTAACCCGCTTGCCATACCGGCTGGCAAGCCTTATTAAAATGGAGTACAATCCGCCTTTCTTTCCATTGATCATCAAATCCTGGCATCTTAGCTGAGATTTAATATATCTGGTGCTCAGCCACTTTGTTAATAAGCTCATAGCCTGTAAGTTGCCCAATATGAACTCTTCAAAATCATCTTTATTAATTTGAAGGAATTTGCATTCCGTTATAGCCTTAGCGTGGAAATGATATCTCGGTGACTCCTTAAACAGTTGATATTCAATTAATACTTCCTCGTCATCAAGGATTTTTAAAGTGAATTCCTTCCCTTTTTTTTGGGTTCTTCCTAAAGCCATACTTCCTTCCAATAGGAGGTAAATATTTTTTACCTGCTCAAATTCCTCAAAAAGAGTATCTCCGGGTTTTACTTTAAATATTTTTCCCTTATCAATAAAACGATGCAATAAGAAACTGTATAGTAAAATTGTGAAGCCATCCATTATCTTCACTCCTTTTCTCCCTCACCTTGATTTAAAGAAAATATAGGAAGACTGTCAATTAGCTGAAAGTGAGATTCAGAATAAAATGGATAATAAATGCATGAGAAAGGGTTGATGCCATTCACTTTAAAACACTAATGTCGATTTTATGAATACTGTTTTCTAACCAGTTCCTTTTCTAAAAAATTGAGGGAATGGCAGGTAAGGACTTGAATAATAAAAAATAAATAGGCAATTGTATATATGTAGCAATGCTTTTTGTTTGAAACAAAAATCCAACTTTGGTAATCTTAAGTTAAAGACCCTTAGAAACATTCTAAAATCAGAATTTTGTAAACGATTGGATGTTTCGGGGACTAACTAAACAGATACATAGGGAGGAATTTTTTATGGCATTCGAACTACCGCAATTACCTTACGCTTATGATGCATTGGAGCCAAACATCGACAAAGAAACGATGAATATCCACCACACAAAGCATCACAATACTTATGTAACAAACCTGAACAATGCATTGGAAGGAAACGAGGAACTTCTTTCTAAAACAGTTGAAGAAGTTGTATCCAATCTTGATGCTGTTCCTGAAGCTGTACGCACAGCTGTCCGCAATAACGGCGGCGGCCATGCCAACCATTCATTATTCTGGCAGGTTATTTCTCCAAATGGCGGAGGAGAGCCTACTGGTGAGCTTGCTGAAGCGATTAACAGCAAATTCGGAAGCTATGACAGCTTTAAAGAAGAATTTGCCAAAGCTGCAACAACTCGTTTTGGTTCCGGCTGGGCTTGGCTTGTTGTGAACAACGGCCAAGTTGAAGTAACAAGCACTCCGAACCAGGATTCTCCTTTAATGGAAGGCAAAACGCCTATCCTTGGACTTGATGTATGGGAGCATGCTTATTACTTAAAGTATCAAAACCGCCGTCCTGAATACATCAATTCTTTCTGGAATGTTGTAAACTGGGATGAGGTTTCCAAGCGTTACAGCGCTGCAAAGTAATAAAGGATTAAAACACGGCAGGAAATCTCTGCCGTGTTTTTTTTGCGTTATTTTCTAATCTTTAAATATTGCATAAGCACACAAACTTTGTAGGAAACTACCCTTTAGAACCAAAGGGGAGTTTTTTTATGAGCAGATTTAAAAAACTGATCGGAGATGTGGATTTAACCAGGGATTTAACCTTGCTTCTGATTATTGGAGGGCTCTATTCTTTAAGTGCTGCCCTTTCAAACACATTCGTAAATATTTACCTTTGGAAGCAATCTGGTGAGTTCAGCGATCTTGCGCTTTACAATTTATCCATCGTAATCATGCAGCCTTTAACGTTTATTTTGGCAGGGAGATGGGCGAAGAAAATTGACAGAGTTATTGTACTAAGGATAGGAGTTATCTTTCTTGCATCCTTTTACCTAACTGTGCTATTCATTGGTACGAATGCTTCGAAATTTCTGCTGCTGCTGGGTGCTTTGTTAGGTGTGGGATATGGTTTTTACTGGCTTGCGTTTAATGTGCTGACTTTTGAAATAACGGAGCCGGAAAATAGGGATTTCTTCAATGGCTTCCTTGGAATACTCACATCCGTTGGAGGAATGATTGGTCCGATTGCAGCGGGTTTCATTATTTCAAGGATGGAAAAGTTCACTGGATATTCTGTTATCTTTGGGATATCGCTGACGCTCTTTTCAATAGCCGTCTTTTTAAGTTTTTTTCTCAAACGGCGGCCGGCAAATGGAAGGTATTGGTTTAGGAGAATCCTTACTGAACGAAAAAACAACCCTAATTGGCGCATGATCACCAATGCCCATTTCTTTCAGGGGCTGAGGGAAGGGACATTTGTTTTTGTGATTTCGGTATATGTATTTATCTCAACAGGGAGTGAGCTTGCCCTGGGAACTTATGGTCTGGTTAACTCGAGCATATCCTTTATGGGATACTTTCTGGTATCAAGGCTTCTAAAAAAGCAGCATCGGAAAAGGGCAATTCTCGTAGGCGGGTTATTATTGTATGCCGCCATATTCTTTATCATATTCGAAGTTACTTATCCAAAGCTCCTTATGTATGCTGCTACAATAGCCATTGCATACCCATTATTGCTTGTCCCTTATATTTCTTTAACTTATGATGTAATCGGCCGCGGTTGGAAGGCTGCAGAAATGAGAATAGAATATATCGTTGTCAGAGAAATTTTTCTTAACTCAGGAAGAATTGTTTCCATTCTCGGCTTTTTAACGGCTGTCACTTTTTTTAATGATGACAAAAGCATCCCCATATTACTTGTGATCATAGGAGCAGGGCATGCTGTCATTTACTTTTTCGTCCGGAAAGTACATTTTCAATCAACATGAGAGGGCTTCCCTCTCTTTTTTAATGGCTGTTTTCGCATACTTTGTTGCTTTTTAAACAGTTCAGGAATGATCACCGCTTCAGGCCATGTTGTCAACGGGCTTTCGGGAGTCTCCTTGGTATTCCGCTCCTGTGGATTACCCTTGGTACGCTTTCCAACCCTAAAACGATTCCAAGTTTCAAAAAATCAGGATATTATTTCCAGTGTTTTATTTCTGTCGAAAAAAGGTTCTTTATAGAATTAATTGCCGATATCTTTTAGAATGGTAATTGAGACTTTTTAAAAGGAAGTGTGCGAAACCTTGAATAGAAAGAAAAAGAAGAAGACCCATGTTCCATTTCGCCTGAATATGCTCTTCTTTGTGGTTTTTTTATTGTTTTCAATGCTGATCCTAAGGCTTGGGATGGTTCAGATTGTCTATGGTGATGATTACAAGCGTGAAATAGAAAGAACGGAGGATGTTACCGTCAACAGTCCTGTGCCAAGAGGAAAGATGTTTGACCGTAACGGAATGGTTATTGTTGATAATACTCCACAAAATGCAATTACCTTCACCAATAACGGCTACAACCAGGATGAAATGCTTGAAGTAGCAGAAAGACTCGCCCAGTTAATTGATAAAGATACAGATAAAGTTCAGGAACGTGATAAAAAAGATTATTGGATCATGAAGAATCAGGATGAAGCAGAAAAGAAAGTTTCTGAAAAAGAAATTGAAGAACTTAAAAAGAAGTATGAAGGCAAGCAGAAGGAGCTGGATAAGGCTATTTACCAGCTTACTTTGGATCGGATTTCCGAAAAAGAGCTGGATGAACTGAAAGAATCTGATCTTGAAGTACTGGCAATCTTCAGAGAGTTTACAAGCGGATACGCCTTAACTCCGCAAATCGTTAAAAATAAAGAAGTTAGCCCTGAAGAGTTTGCAGTTGTCAGCGAGAATCTCCAGCTGCTGCCTGGCGTTGATACCACAACAGATTGGGAAAGGTATTATGCGTTTGGCGATACATTGAAGTCAGTCCTTGGAAAAGTGACAAGCTCTGACGAAGGGATTCCTGCTGAACAGCTTGAATACTATATGGCACGTGACTACAGCCGCAACGACAGAGTAGGAAAAAGCTATATCGAAATGCAATATGAAGAAGTGCTTCACGGCCAAAAGGCTAAAGTGAAAAATATTACCGATAAGGCCGGAAATGTCCTGGAAACTGTGCCGATTACGGATGGGCAAAGAGGAAAGGACCTTATGCTGAGCATTGATATGGGTCTGCAAAAAGAAGTAGAGAAAATCATTGAGGAAGAATTGCGTGCTGCTAAAGCATCTCCTGGTACAGCTTTGCTGGACAGGGCATATGTAGTTCTAATGGATCCGCATACCGGAGAGATCCTATCTATGGCCGGTAAAAGGATAGTGAAGGATGAGAAGACTGGAAAGTCAGAAATGCAGGATGATGCACTGGGCAATATTACAACTACCTATAATGTTGGTTCTGCCATAAAGGGAGCGACCATTCTTACAGGATTTAAAGAAGGCGTTATTCAGCCTAATTCTGTCATTTATGACCGTCCTCTCCAAATAAAAAATACACCCGTGAAAAAATCCTGGAAAAATTTTGGACCTTTAAATGATATTAACGCATTAAAATACTCTTCCAACGTTTATATGTTTGAAACAGCTATAAGAATCGGTAATGGGGAATATAAATTTGACCGCCCATTGCCTCTAGATCCAAAAGGCTTTGATACGATCAGGGATTCCTTTGCCCAATTTGGTCTCGGAGTCCGGACGGGAATTGATTTGCCGAATGAACAAACAGGCTTTAAAGGAATGAGTACCATGCCTGGTTTTATGCTTGACCTTGTTATTGGGCAGTATGATACGTATTCAAATATGCAGCTCGCACAATATGTTTCTGTTATCGCCAATGGCGGGAATAGAATGGAGCCCCATATTGTAAAGGAAATCCGTGAACCGTTAATGGAAAATAATGAGCTGGGTCCAATTGTTCAAGAAATGGAACCTAAAGTTCTTAATAGAATTGAGTTGAAAGAAGGCTGGATGGACCGAGTTCAGGAAGGCTTCCGCAAAGTAATGCAAGAAAAAGGCGGAACAGCTTATACCTATTTTGCCGACAAAAAATATAAACCTGCAGGAAAGACTGGAACTGCAGAGGCATTCTATGATGGCCCTGAACGCAGCAAATTTGGCAAAGAGCCTCCCGAAGTAATGAACCTTAGCCTGGTTGGCTATGCTCCGTCAGAAAATCCTGAAGTAGCAATGGCTGTAATGGTTCCATGGGCATATCAAGGCGGCCGGGATCACGGAGCGAACAAAAAAATCGGCGAACGTGTACTGGATGCTTACTTTGACCTTAAAAAAAATCGCCAGAAAGAAGGCAAAAATAGCGAAGATCCTGTCCAGAAAGTAGAAAATATTAATGAAGTGCTTGAAGGGCAAGAAGAAGTGCGCGAAGAAACTGAATAACTATGGATAACTGTTTCCCAGATTTACGGGAGGCAGTTTTTTTTATTTTCATGAAAAGTAAATGTATTTGAAGCTGGCTAAACTGGAAAGCTAAATTTAACGTTATACCTCTATTTCGACATATTTACACATTAATCGTCGACATTTACAAAAGCTTTACAATTAGTTAAAACCGCGTTAACAGTAAACCCTTATTCTATTACTCGTAGGACAAAACAACCAATTTTCTTAGGGGGAATTCAGGAATGAAGAGTCTTAAAAAAATGAGCCTGTTTTTAATGCTGGCAGCTGTAATGGTATTTACTGCAGCTTGCGGAGGCGGAGATACAAATGAAGGTTCTAATGGTGAAGAGCTGGAAGGCAGTGTTGTCATTGACGGTTCTGGTACAGTTTATCCATTTATGGCACGCATGGCTGAGAATTATATGGGAGAACAGGAAAATGTCTCTGTTGAAGTAAGCCGCTCTGGAACTTCAGCTGGCTTTAAGAAATTCCTGGCAGAGGACGGAACAGACTTTAATGATGCTTCCCGCCAAATTAAAGATGAAGAAAAAGCACAAGCAGAAGAGCTTGGCATTGATGTACAGGAAATGAAGGTTGCATTAGATGGTATAACAATTGTAATTAATAAAGAAAATGACTGGGCTACAGAGCTTACACAACAAGAAGTTGTCGATATCTTCCTGGCAAGTGCCGGCAAGAAAAAGTGGTCAGATGTTCGAGCAGACTTTCCGGATGAAGAGATCCAAACTTATGGTCCAAATGAAAACCACGGTACTTATGAATTCATGTTTGAAAATATCCTGGAAGAACAAGAATTACCTGAAAACATTAACCTGCAGCAGGATTACTCAACTCTTGTAGATCTTGTGTCTAAAGATAAAAATGCAATTGGATTCTTTGGATATGGCTACTATGACAGCAATAAAGACAAGTTATCTGCTGTTAAGGTTGACTTTGGCAAGGGCCCTGTTGAGCCATCATTAGACACAATTAAAGAAGACGGCGATTATGCTCCATTTACACGCCCTGTATTCACATACTTGAATACAAATATGGCTAAAGAAAAGCCGCAAGTGCTTGATTATGCTATTTATACAATGGAAAATGCACAGGATGTTGCAGCAGAGACTGGCTTTGCCCCATTATCTGATGAAGATGTCCAAGCTTCTCTAGATGCTTTAAACGGATTAAAGTAAGTTTTTAAAAGTGTTGAAAATGGGAAGATGAGAAGTAAGCCTTCTCATCTTCTTGTTGGTGTTAAATGTTAATTTGGGTTTCCCTTGGGTAATATAAGCTAAAGAGTTCTTCCTTGGATGAGAAGGATGAAAGGGGTTTTACACTTGGCAAAAAGCGCTGTTCACGGCAACAACAAAAAGTTGAATGTACGTGAAATCATACAGGAAAAGAAAAAATCTCGAAGCGTTAATAACGTTACGGAAAAATTAATACCTAAAATTCTATTTGGAATAGCAGCCATTTCTGTATTAACAACTATTGGAATTGTACTTACTTTATTAACGGAAACAATCGCCTTTTTTAAAGACGTTCCTTTTATAGATTTCTTTACAGGCACAAAATTAAAGCCATTGGGGGAAAGTGCAGTCTTTGGAGTGCTTCCGCTATTGACAGGTACAATTATTTCATCTGCAATTGCCATGCTGGTAGCCATCCCGATTGGACTGATGACCGCTATTTTCTTAAGTGAATATGCGTCAGAAAAACTAAGAAAAATTTTAAAGCCTCTTCTTGAGATTCTGGCAGGTATTCCTACAATCGTCTATGGATTTTTTGCTTTTACATTTGTAACGCCAATCTTAAGATCTATTATTCCTGGCCTTGAACCAACAAATATTCTAAGCCCTGGGATTGTAATGGGGATCATGATCATTCCGATGGTAGCGTCATTATCTGAAGATGCAATGAGTTCAGTGCCAAATGCTATGAGGGAAGGTGCTCTTGCATTGGGTGCAACAAAGCTGGAAGTAACCTGGAAAGTAGTGGTTCCAGCCGCAATTTCAGGTATCATAGCTTCCTTTGTACTCGGTATTTCCAGGGCGATTGGGGAAACCATGATCGTAACCATTGCGAGTGGAAGTTCAAAAAACTTTACATTTGACGTGACTCAATCCATGCAGACGATGACTGCTTATATAGTAGAAGTAACAGGCGGTGAAGCTGCGGCAGGTACAACTTTGTATTATAGCCTTTATGCAGTTGCTATGACATTGTTTGTATTTACGCTGATTATGAATCTTATCGCTCAGTATATCTCTCGCAGGTTCAGGGAGGAATATTAATATGAAGTATGTTGACTCAACTCAAGTTCATAAAAAAATGGGCAGCCGCCTATTTGCCAATAATCTGGCAAAAACTCTCTTCTTTTTGGCAACATTATTTGGCCTGGTTGTATTAGTTATTTTAATTTATCGGGTCCTTGCAGATGGATTAGGATGGATTAACTTTGATTTCTTGACGAATAGGCTATCAACCGATCCAGAAAGAGCGGGAATCTGGGGAGCTATATTGGGAACATTATGGCTCATGCTGGTTGTCGCTCCTGTAACGATGATTTTAGGGGTAGGTACAGCTATTTATCTTGAAGAATATGCCGCAAAGGGACGTATTTCATCATTTATTAAAACAAATATCTCCAACTTGGCAGGTGTTCCATCCGTTGTTTTTGGCATTCTTGGATTAACTGTTTTCGCAAGGGCTTTGGATTTGGGTTCTGTTGTACTTGCGGGCGGTTTGACTATGGCGCTGCTCGTTCTCCCAGTCGTTGTCGTGGCAAGCCAGGAAGCAATCCGGGCTGTACCTCAATTTTTAAGGGAAGCCTCCTATGGAATGGGTGCTACAAAGTGGCAGACCATTAAAAATGTCGTTCTTCCCGCGTCCTTGCCGGGAATTCTTACTGGCGTTATTTTGGCGCTATCCCGTGCAATTGGTGAAACAGCACCGCTGGTCGTTATCGGTATACCGGCATTGTTAATTCCTGTTCCGGACGGAGTCTTTGACAAATTTACCATTTTGCCGGTACAGATTTATTATTGGACAATTGATTCGGCCCTTGTAGCTGAATACGCAAACCTTGCAGCAGCGACAATTGTTATTCTATTAATTGTTTTGTTCGCAATGAACTCAATTGCCATTTTGATTCGGAATAAATTTCAAAAAAGATTTTAGTCTGGGAGGTTTTTTAAAATGCCTGTAATGACAGAAAAAGCAAATCCAAATGTAAAAACAGATAAACTAGGTGCGGGAACGAAAGAAAACAAGAAGGTTGTTTATAATACGAAGGACCTTAACTTGTGGTATGGGGAAGGCCATGCTCTAAAGAATATTAATTTGGCGATTAATGAGAATGAGGTAACAGCCATTATTGGGCCTTCAGGCTGCGGTAAATCAACTTATATTAAAACATTAAACCGGATGGTTGAACTGGTCCCTACTGTTAAGATATCAGGAGAAATTTTATACCGTGAACGAAATATCCTTGATAAATCGTTTAAAGTGGAAGACTTAAGAACAAGTGTCGGCATGGTTTTCCAAAAGCCCAATCCGTTTCCTAAATCCATTTATGAAAATGTAGCATATGGTCCAAAAATTCACGGAATCCGCGATAAGAAAATCCTTGATGAGATTGTTGAAAAAAGCTTAAGGGGCGCAGCAATCTGGGATGAAGTAAAGGACCGTTTAAATCAGAATGCATATGGCTTATCTGGCGGTCAGCAGCAGCGCCTTTGCATTGCGCGCTGCTTGGCAATTGAACCGGATGTTATCTTAATGGATGAGCCAACATCTGCCCTCGACCCGATTTCGACGTTAAAGGTAGAAGAGCTTGTGCAGGAGCTAAAAGAAGAATTCAGCATCATCATCGTTACACACAATATGCAGCAGGCTGCCCGTATTTCTGACAAGACAGCCTTCTTCTTAAACGGTGAAGTGATTGAGTTTGCCGAAACTGACAAGATCTTCTCAACCCCTTCAGACAAACGAACTGAAGATTATATTACAGGAAGATTTGGCTAATTTTTAAAGCGTAAAATTATTGAAAATGAATTCATATCGAATAGGATGAAGGGGGATAAAAATGATGGCAGTACGTGAAAGATTTGAATATGATTTACAGGAACTGCAAAAGAAACTTCTTGAAATTGGGAACTTTGCGGAAGAGGCCCTGCATAAAGCGATTGAAGCACTTGAAACTCAAAATATTGAATTGGCTCTTGAAATAATGGATGACGATTCCCACGCAGATCTGCTGTACGAGGAAATTAATGATTTGGCTATTCTTCTAATTGCTAAACAGCAGCCTGTTGCGATCGACCTCCGCCGCATCATCGTGGCCATTAAAATTGCAACAGATATCGAGAGAATTGCCGATTTTGCAGTTAATATTGCGAAATCTACAATTAGAATTGGTTCTGAACCTCTAATTAAGCCGATTGAGCATATTAAGCAAATGCATCAGATTTCAACAGAAATGCTTCGTTTATCTTTAGAAGCCTTCAATGATGATGATATAGCCAAAGCAAAAAAGGTAGCAGATATGGATGATCAGGTAGATGATTTATATGGGGAAACAATCAAGGAATTGCTGCAAATAAACCTTCAAAAGCCTGAGTTTTTGCCGCAGATTACCCAGCTTTCATTTGTTTGCCGCTATTTGGAAAGAGCTGCTGACCATGTAACAAATATCTCAGAACATATTTTCTATATGGTTAAAGGCCGTCAGTATGATTTAAATAACTAAACAAAAAAGCTAAAAGGAGAAAGTTTCCTTTTAGCTTTTTGTTATGGTTTTTGCAATATCTTTAAAACTCATCTGATTAGTTAATTCAAACGTACCAAGCTGTATTTTTTTACTGTAGCCGTATTCCTCCAGATAATCTCCAAACTCGGCTGCATCCTCTACGATGTTTTCCTTTTCAAGCTGTTCTGCTATTTCTCCAGGGGTCATGCCGCTTGCAATTTCTAGCTGATAGGCTGTGGGAGATTCCGAAGGCTCCTTTTGAGTTTGATCTGCTTCGTGGGCCGTTGTTTCCTTGGGATCCTGGAGGGATTTCTGCAAATTAGCATGCTCCTCATCTGTTAATACAATATAACCCTCACGTTTTAAAAATGCCTTTGCAGCTGATTCATCCAGTTTTGCATTTTCTGGCAGATCATCCTTATTGAAAAAATAAGCAAAGCCCATAATCAAAACCGAAATTAAAACTCCAAAAGCAAATGCCCGGGTGTTCCTCTTATTCATAGCTCTGGCCTCTAAACTTCATTTCAGTTTGAATTGCTTTAACTTCTTGAGGGGAAAGTGAGGATTGTCTCGCGATTTGGTCAACGGATAACCCCTGCTGGGCAAGCATCACTACCTGGTTCTTTATTATTTCATGAACTTCCTTTTTCTCAATGGGTGGAGGAGTACTCTTTACAGAGAATGGCGGCTGAAGACTATCGTCCGCGACTAGCAGTTCCTCCTCCAAGACCTTTAGCTTCTGCTTGATCTGGTACATTTCCTGAATCTGCTGAATGGATATTTGATCTATATCTTCCCTTAGTTCTTTATAGGGATCTTTTAAAAATATCGAAATAAGGAATAAAGCAATAGATAAACCCAACAGTGCCAACATGATGTATTCCAAAAAAGTCACCTCATATTCATTTTGAACAGAAATATTTTACCATCATTGGCGACAAATTTCGATAATCAATCCAAAATCTTGGAAAATTTAAGTTATTTTGTCGTTGCCGCCCTGACAAAACTGTCGAAACGCAGCCTGTAAAAACGCATAAAAATTTTTTCTGCTCCGATCCTCCTGCTATATAGGCTCTCGCAATAAGCGACAATTTCCGTTCATTGTAGCAAACCTGTTTCAATGCTAACATTAAGTTATAAAAAATGTCATAAAATTTCGCCTTTATTCATATATTGCATTTTTCTTGAATGCTTAATGATATAGAAAAAAGAAAATTGAAAACAAGAGGTGCCGGTATGATAGATGAAATTATTAAGCTGCGCAGGAGGGGCCTTTCTTTCCGAAAAATTGCCGTAGAACTTGATACAACGGTGGGCAAGGTGCAATACCAATGGACGAAGCTGGTCCAAAACAAAGCTAAACGGAGCAGCGATGAGCCCTTTCAAACCAGTTCGCCTAATCAGGGTGCGGATAAAAAGAATGCTCCGATAATTGAAGATAAGATTAACATAACTCGCATTTCAGCTGAAAAGATTAAAGTGTATTGGGAGATTTCTATTTATAAAGAAAATATGGTTGCACAGTATTTTAATAGGCCCATCTCCTCTTGGAGAAAGGCATTGCGAATCTATGATGTAACAGGAGTTATTTTTGACGGTGGGAATGCCCAGAGCGACCATGAAGTGGTTCTCCTGAACCAACATACAGAATGGACCTTCAAAGGATTAAAACCCAACAGGGTCTACTGTATAGAAATGGGAGTGAAGCTTACTGAAAATAACTTCTTCCCTTTGCTCCGTTCAGACGCTTTGTATACATCGGAAATGGGATTTGAGAATATCTCCAGACCTCAAGAGCCAATCCAGGAGGCTGCAGAATGGACAGAAAGTGTGAGTACATACACCTATTATGAAACTTTATGTGAAGGGGAGGGATAAATCATGATTGAACCAATTACGGCAGAACCTAAAGAATATGTGCAGAATGATGGGATATCAAAAATCCTTCTCCTAACATGGGAATATCCGCCCAATGTAGTAGGCGGCTTATCAAGACATGTACACGGGCTAGCTGGAGGGTTGAACCAAAAAGGGTACGAAGTCCATGTTCTGACAGCAAATCCCGGCAGTCTTCCAAGCTATGAAAATAATGAAAGAATTCAGGTTCATCGTGTTCGCCCCCTTAAAGAAAAGGACCCTAACTTTTTGCACTGGATATTGGGATTGAATTTGGCAATGGAACAAAAAGCCAGGGAGCTGTCATCCTATCATGACTTCGAGCTAATCCACGCCCATGACTGGCTTGTAGGAGCCTGCGGACTGTCATTGAAGGAGAGCCTGAAACGGCCTTTAATTACAACCATTCATGCAACAGAGCATGGAAGGAATAACGGAATTTACACAGAGCTTCAAAAATTTATTCGCGAAAAGGAACAGCAGCTGGTGAACGGCTCAGATCGAGTGATTGTTTGCAGTGAATATATGAAGGAAGAATTGATTCAGCAATTTAGTATAAGCAGTGAAAGAATGGCGGTTATTGCCAATGGGATTAACAAAGAAGTGCCATTGGAGAATCCTCAAAGCATACTTGAGGGCCTGCCTGTAAGGGAAAGCAGGAGGCTGATATTCTCTATTGGCCGGATGGTAAAAGAAAAAGGCTTTGATACCTTGATTGAGTCTGCAAACTTGATCAAAGAAAGGTTTCCGGATGTATATTTTATCATAGCGGGTAAAGGGCCAATGCTTGAGATATATAGGAAAAAAGTCAAAGAATCGAATTTGGAGACTTTCATCCATTTCCCGGGTTTTATAAACGATTTGCAGCGTTCTGCTTTGTTTCGTAAGTGTACTCTTGCAGTCTTTCCAAGTTATTATGAGCCTTTTGGGATTGTTGCCCTTGAAGCAATGATATCGGGCAAACCTGCAGTAGTCTCCGACACCGGAGGCCTGAAAGGGATTGTTAAGCATGGCTTTTCAGGGCTGCTCATGACTCCGGGTGATCCATCAAGCTTTGCTGAGCAGGCTGCTTATCTGTTGGAAAATGCTGATAGAGCCAATATGATTGGAGCAAACGGCAAAAAGGTGGCTGAAAGCCTGTTCAGCTGGAGCCGTATAGCGGAAGAAACCAAACGGGTATTTGAAGAGACATTGATCAGCCAGAAACTTAAAGAAGTTTAACAGTTTGCAAAACCAGTTTTAATTTATGCTACCAATCCATTGGAATACTTGCAGGACTTTAAAATACTATAGAAAAAGGTGCATGGAGATGAACACGTTAAACTGGATCAGATCTGATGTTTATGAAGAAATGGAGCAAGCTGCAAAAGGGAAGCTGAGGATGATTCCGGGATTATGGGTAGATGGGAAAACCTATTGGATGGAAAATGGTTTTAAGGAATTATTTCCGGAAGAAAATATTTCTGTCCATGTAAAGCGGGAACATATTCACTCCAAAATTTCTTTCTTCAAAAGTTATATTACCAATCATGACGATAAGCCACGCAATGTGAAGCTTTTAATACAGCACAAACACGAATATTCTTCTCGTGAACAGTTCTCATTTATATCGCCAGCGGAAAATGTCATTTTCCACATGGCTGATTCAAAAGTATTTCTGGTAAACGGCCAATTGAACGGCCAGATCATGGCAGAATGCTCGATTCAGCCGTACTGGAATTTATACAGTGATCAAATTTGGAAGTGCAGGCGTAAAGGTGTTTTAAAATACAACCCTATGGTTAAGGGGAATGCTATAAGCATATTTGCCTTTAACGTTGGATTTGAAGGAAAAGGAACAGTTGAAGCAGATTCATGGATTGTGAGCGGTGACAGTAAATCAGAGCTTCTTCAGTATAACCGGCTACTTTTAAAAAAACGTACTAGCATTTCGATTTAAAAAATGATATTATAGAAAAGTCGTATGAACGAACTAGTTTGAACATAGTTTGGAGGGAAATTACATGCGTGTGAACATTACGTTAGCTTGCACAGAATGTGGAGATCGTAACTATATTTCTAAAAAAAATAAACGAAATAATCCAGATCGTCTTGAGCTTAAAAAATATTGCCCAAGAGATAAGCGTTCGACTGCACATCGCGAAACAAAATAAGCGGTAGGATAATTCCTACTGCTTTTTTTGTTGATTTTTTTATTGGGTAAACTTACCTGTATTGGCTCCTTTGTACGGGGAATAAATGTGTGTGAATTTTTCTGTTGGAGGTTTATAAAATGGAAACAGAAAAGAAGTTTCTGCGAAAAGAAATGCTGGGAAGGCTAAAAGAATTGAATAAGCCGGAACATGAACAACGCTCATATGAAATAGCCTGCAAGCTTTATCAACATCCTCTATGGCTGCAAGCTAAGACGATAGGGATTACCGTTTCCAACCAGCCAGAGGCTGATACCTGGCAAATTATCAAACAAGCATGGGATGAAGGGAAAAAAGTTGCTGTCCCGAAGTGCATTCCAAAAACAAAGGAAATGGTTTTCCGGAGGCTGGAGTGCTTCACCGACCTGGAGTCAGTATATTATGGTTTATGGGAGCCGATTGAAGCAGTAACGGAGGAGGTCCCAGGGGGAGAAATCGATACGGTGATTGTTCCGGGTTTGGCCTATATGAAAAATGGTTATCGTCTTGGGTTCGGGGGAGGCTATTACGATCGTTTCCTAGAGGGCTATAAAGGCAATAAAGTTTCGTTGGCATTTGCTTTTCAGGTGATTAACAGCCTTCCGGTTGAAGAGCATGACCGGCCGGTGGAAATGATTATTACTGATGAGCAGGTATGGAAAACCTCCGATGCTTGAGTATGCTTTTATTTTAATCTTTATATCTGTAACAGCGCTGGCCGGCTTTTCTTTAAATTTATTATCTATGTCAGGGAGCTTAGCAGCACTTATCATTGGCATTGCTGTTGGATGGGGCTTCGGGCTGCGTGGCCTTTTGGTGCTGGGTTTCTTTTTTGCCAGTTCAAGCCTCTGGTCCAAATTTAAAAGGAAACAAAAATTGAAAGTCGAAGACAGGCATGAAAAGGGTTCACGCAGAGATTGGCACCAGGTAGCTGCCAATGGGGGTATTGCCGGTATTTCAAGTTTGCTCTATCTTATTGATCCCTCCTCCGTTTGGCTCATGTGCTTCCTTATCAGTTTAGCTTCAGCAAATTCGGATACTTGGGCATCAGAGATCGGCTCATTGAGTAAGAAACTGCCCTTGTCAATCCGTACCTTTAAGCCTATTGAAACTGGTACTTCAGGAGCTGTAAGTCTACTGGGGACATTTGCTGCAATTGCGGGGGCATCGGCAATTGCCCTTTTATCATTCTATTTGTTCCACATTACGCCATATGAGGCTTTGTTCATATTGGCTTTCGGATTTGCGGGAAATATAATTGATTCCTTTTTGGGAGCTTACTTGCAAGCCGTATACAAGTGCAATGTTTGTGGAGAAAAAGTGGAGAAACTAAATCATTGCGAAAAAAAAACTTCCTTAATAGGAGGCAAACAGTTCGCAGATAATGACTTTGTAAACTTTTTTTCAGGTTTAGCTTCAGCGGCATTGGGAATGCTTCTATATATATTAATTCTATAACCGGACTAATGGCAGCTGGAAACAGAATAAAGTCTTTCGCATTCATTCAATAACATAATAGATATAGGTAAAGGGGCGATTATGATGAGGACTCGGGTAAACAGAGTCGTATTAATTGGGACTGGGTTTGTGGGGTCCAGCTATGCTTTTGCAATGTTAAACCAGGGTGTTACAGAGGAATTGGTGCTGGTTGATTTAAATAAAGAAAAATCTGAAGGAGATGCAATGGATTTAAACCACGGGATGCCTTTCGCTCCATCCCCTACCTCTATATGGTTTGGTGATTATTCTGATTGCAAAGATGCCGATCTGGTTGTGATCACAGCTGGTGCTAACCAAAAGCCAGGTGAAACACGCCTTGATCTTGTGGAGAAGAATACAAAGATCTTTAAAAGTATTGTTGGCCAAGTAATGGCAAGCGGATTTGATGGGATCTTTCTTGTAGCAACCAATCCTGTTGATATTTTGACATATGCTGTTTGGAAGTTCTCGGGACTGCCTATGGAGAGGGTTATCGGATCAGGCACAATATTGGACACTGCCCGATTCAGGTATCTGCTTGGGGAGTATTTTAAAGTGGATACACGCAATGTCCACTCCTACATAATCGGTGAACATGGGGATACAGAGCTGCCTGTATGGAGCCATGCAGATATTGCGGGAAAAAATATAGATGACTGGATAAGTAAAGAGGCGGCTTTTAAGCAGGAAGATTTGGACTCTCTTTTTTTAAATGTGCGCGATGCGGCTTATCAGATTATCGAACGAAAAGGTGCTACTTATTATGGAATTGCAATGGGACTTGTTCGTCTTACAAAGGCAATCCTGCAAAATGAAAATTCGGTGCTGACAGTCTCAGCTTATTTGGATGGACAATATGGGCATCATGATGTTTACATTGGGGTTCCGGCTATCGTAAACAGAAATGGAATACGGGATATCGTTGAGCTTAACTTAAACAAAGTTGAACAGGAGAAATTTACCCATTCAGTAGAAGTACTTAAAAAGACAATGGAACCAGTCTTTAAGAATGAATAATCATCGATAGAAGATTAAGGATTTGGATATGTTATTTTTTTACTTCTGCTGAAATATGGATAAAACCTTCCCCCTCTTCTCAAAATAATAAAGAGGAGGGATTTCGAATGTCTCGATTATTTTCCATATTCATGATTGGGCTGGGTGGTTATTTTGCCTACCAGAACCGCTATCGATTAATAAATGTCCTTTTTGGCAATGCCTTTCTCCGCAGGTTCCTTGTCAGCTCAGTTATGAGTTTTCCAGGTGTCCGTGATCGGATGATGAGCTCAGTTTTTTCATCAGGTGCTTCAGAAGGCAGTAGATGAGTAAAAAGACCATAATAGGTCTTTTTATTTTGCTGTTTTTACAAAATGCTTTTTCTTTTACAATATGAAGGCTTTTTGCCTATAGTTAAATAAAAGAAGTAAGAGAGTGGGGGAAGAATTGGGCTTTCAAGAGGATTATATATTTTGGACACTGGCGCATTATTTTATCTCTGACCAAGAGTACAGGATGATTCAACTATCAAAAGGCCAGGACGAACTGTGGCTTGAAAAGCTTGAACATAAAGAAGCAAAGGTAATAAGGCTGCTAAAATACAATCTTGATTGGAGCAATTGGATGCAGCGGGATATTGAAAACACTGCCCAAAAAGCTGAATCAGTCAGAAGGCAGCTTGGCAGAAAGGAACTGCCAATTTTTAATATATATATTACAGCCTTCCCGCCTGTTGACGATTATGAATTCAGGATATCAGCACCTTTTAAGGCTGAAAAAGGAAAGGCTTCTGTTCAAACGCTGATTATTGATTCCAGTAATCCTGAGAGCATAGACAAGATTCAAGCAATCTTTCATGACCCTCTAACTCTGCCTGCCGGCGAGTATACTGAAACTGACGCCGATGCAGTAAAGCATGCAGCCCTTTCAAAAGCCGTAAATAAAGCAAAAAAAGAAAAAGCGTTATTTAATTTTGGGAAGCCCTTTTTTACCTATATGTTCGTATTTATTCAATTAGCGATGTTTTTGTTTTTGGAATGGAAGGGCGGAAGTACAGATACTTCTACACTAATTAAGTATGGAGCTAAATTTAATCCTCTTATTTTGGAAGGGGAATGGTGGCGGTTCTTTACTCCAATTGTTCTTCATATCGGGCTTCTTCATTTATTAATGAATACCCTTGCATTGTATTACCTTGGATCAGCAGTTGAACGGGTGTACGGAAATTTAAGGTTCATATTCATTTATATCCTCGCGGGATTTGGCGGGACTTTAGCCAGCTTTATTTTTAGTCCTGCTCTTTCAGCAGGTGCGAGTGGCGCTATTTTTGGCTGTTTTGGCGCACTTTTGTACTTCGGGCTCATCTATCCAAAACTCTTTTTTAGGACGATGGGGTTCAATATACTTGTGGTGCTGGCGATAAACCTGGCCTTCGGATTTACAATCCCCGGAATTGACAATGCTGGCCATATAGGCGGGCTAATAGGCGGTTTTCTTGCCACTGGCATCGCTCATTTTCCAAAAAAGAAAAAAATATGGCTGCAGCTTCTATTTTTAGCCATCACGGTTAGCTTAGCTGTTGGCTTATTAAAATATGGATTCAGTGAACCGGGAAATTTGATGAATGAACAGACAGCCGTAGTTATGGCTCAGGAGTATATTAAGACCGAGGATTATAAAAAAGCACACTCTTTGCTTGCTGATTTTATTAAAGAGAAAGAGGCCTCTGCTGAAGTTTATTTTCTTTTATCCTATGCAGAAATTAAGGAGGGAGACCTTCAAAATGCGAAGGAACATCTCAAACAAGTGATTAAACAAAAAGCTGATTTCCATGAGGCACATTATAACCTTGCACTCATCTATATAGAAGAAGAAAATAGAACGAAAGCAAAGCAGCACGCCCAAAAAGCGGCTGATTTGAATCCGGGCCAGGAGGAGTATCATCAGCTTTTAGATCAAATAGCAGATTGGGAGACGTCTGGGCAGCAGTAGTGTTGAATTCACCACAAGCTCTGGAGTATTTTTTCTCTTAATTCCTAGGAAATATCTGCTCAAATCAGGCATTTTTTAGAATCATACCATTTGCTGGTATGATTTTTTTTTTGCATGTCTATCCTGTTGAATAGTATGCAAGGAAAAGTATGGAATAGATTGCTGAGGTGGGGATTATGGAGCAGGGTAAACGTGAACCTGTAAAGGTGTCGCTGAAAGAAAATATTGCCTACCTGAGAGAGGCACTTGGTGTAGAAAAAAGTTTTGATGTCATTCAGCTTGATGTAGAATACGCAGAGAGGGAAATGGCCCTCTATCTGGTAGATGGCTTTGTAAAAGACGATATTTTGCACTACTTGATGAAAATGCTGGCAGGCCTGGACAAAGATCAGCTGGAAGGAGACACGCTCTCAAGGCTGATTAAAACATATATTCCGTATGTTGAGGTTGAAACAAGCGATGATTTAAATAAAGTGGTGGATATGGTGCTGGCAGGCCCTACTGCGCTAGTGGTAGATGGAGTGGACCAAGTCATCCTGATCGATGCACGTACTTATCCTGTCAGAGGACCTCAAGAACCGGATATTGAGAGGGTTGTCCGCGGTTCGAGGGATGGCTTTGTCGAAACACTTGTTTTTAATACAGCCCTAACCAGGAGAAGGATTAGAGATCGGACTCTTCGCATGGAATATATGCAAGTAGGCCGGAGATCTAAAACAGATATTGTTGTCAGTTATATTGAAGACATCGCGGATCCAACTATGGTGGAGAAGGTAAAAGAATCTATATCGAAAATTGATACTGATGGATTGCCAATGGCCGAAAAATCGATCGAGGAGTTTATATCGGGACGGCATTGGAACCCATATCCAATGGTTAGGTATACCGAGAGGCCCGATACGGCAGCTACTCATCTTTATGAGGGGCATGTTTGTATTATTGTAGATGGATCACCAAGTGTTATTATAACGCCAACTACTTTTTGGCACCATCTGCAGCATGCAGAGGAATACCGGAATAAACCTCTTGTAGGTGCGTATTTGCGGTTTGTGCGCTTTTTGGCGGTTTGGGCATCCATTTTTCTTTTGCCGTTATGGTACCTATTTGCTGTTGAACCGCAATTGCTGCCTGAGGCTTTATCATATGTTGGTCCAAATGAAACAGGGCAGCTTCCTTTAGTAGTCCAATTTCTCATAATTGAACTGGGACTTGATATGCTGAGGATGGCTGCCATTCATACACCGACCTCACTTGCCACAGCCCTTGGACTGGTGGCTGCCCTGATGATCGGGCAGGTAGCTGTTGAGGTTGGTTTATTCATCAATGAAGTCATTCTCTATTTGGCGATTGCAGCAATTGGAACTTTTTCAACGCCAAGCTATGAAATGAGCCTGGCAAATCGGTTAATCAGAATAGGATTGCTGATTGCAACAAGCTTATTCCATACATACGGATATGTAATTGGAATTGTGCTGCTGATTATTATGCTTGCAAGAATGAAGTCTTTTGGGGTCCCGTACCTATGGCCGTTTATTCCTTTCAACTTAAGGGCATTTAGAGATGTTTTGGTCAGGTCGCCAATCCCGTTGAAAAACAGGCGCCCGCGGTTTCTTCATCCTAAGGATCCCGACCGCTAAATTTCAGAATCCCTCCCTGACAGATTCAGGGAGGGATTCTTTTTGACATTAGCAGCAAAAGCGATCAAAAAGGTACAGCTTGCTCCTTCCCTCTTGAGGAGGGGGTTAATTTAGATTATACTTTAATGTGGCAAAAACTTATTGATAAAGGTCGAGGTAAAGCATGAAAACCATTTACGATATACAGCAATTTCTAAAGAAGTATGGGACTATTATATACATAGGGGACAGAGAAGCTGACTTGGAGCTTATGGCCTCGGAATTAAAAGAGCTATATGATTCGCAGCTTATTGACTTGAAAGACTATCAAAGTGCAACTTTGCTTATACGGACTGAAATTCAGCGTTTAAAAGAGAAAAAATAGACAGAAAAGGTGATTAATTTGGCAGAGAAGTGGCTAATTGGTGTTGATTTAGGCGGGACAACTACGAAACTTGCTTTTATCAATTACTATGGTGAGATTCTCCATAAATGGGCTATCCCCACGGATAATAGTGAAGAAGGAAAAAATATAACCATTAATATAGCAAAAGCGATAGACCGCAAACTGGAAGAGCTTGATCTGACGAAGGACAAAATAGTAGCGCTTGGTATGGGGGCGCCTGGACCGGTTAATCTTACCACCGGTGTCATTTATAATACTGTTAATCTTGGCTGGAAAGATAATTACCCATTGAAGGATCTGCTTGAAGTTGAAACATCTCTTCCGGTCATCATTGATAATGATGCCAACTGTGCAGCCCTTGGCGAAATGTGGAAAGGTGCCGGCAATGGGGCAAAAGACCTTGTATGTGTCACTCTGGGAACGGGTGTAGGAGGAGGCGTAATCACTAACGGCGACATCGTTCAGGGTGTGAGCGGTGCCGCTGGCGAGATTGGCCACATAACCTCTGTCCCTTCAGGAGGGGCTCAGTGCAATTGCGGAAAGACTGGATGCCTTGAAACAATCGCATCTGCTACCGGGATTGTAAGGCAGGCTATGGAAAAGCTGCAGGTGAGTGAAGCAGGGGAGCTTGCCAGGTTATACAATGAGAATGGGCTTATTACTGCGAAAGATGTTTTCGATACAGCCAGAACTGGGGATCTAACTTCTCTTTCAGTAATAAGGGAAACAGCTTTACATTTGGGATTGGCTTTGGCCAATATTGCTAATACGCTTAATCCGGAGAAAATCGTGTTAGGAGGAGGCGTTTCAAAAGCAGGGGAAATTCTGTTAAAGCCTGTTGTTGAAAACTTTGCCAAATTTGCCTTCCCGAGGGTCAGGGAATCAACAGAAATCGATATTGCCACTTTAGGTAACGATGCTGGTGTGATTGGTGCAGCCTGGCTGGCAAAAAATAAATAAAACATTAAGAGGCTGGGACAAAACCCA
>NZ_JAGGQS010000059.1:0-74406 GCF_018613175.1 Bacillus sp. ISL-47
TGGGTTTTGTCCCAGCCTCTTCATTTTGATTAAGCAGCTTTTAACTTCGCTTCATTTTTACTTGTTTGTTTATTTTTTATAATTTGGTAAATATACCAGCCTGCTACAGTTACTGTAATAACCGATCCGATGATCATGGACAACTGATAATCCATCTGAAATCCCTCTGGCGCATAGAAGATGTAAGTAGAAACGACGCCTGTCATAAACATAGCTGGTACGCCGCAAATCCAATGGAACTTCTTGTTTTTCAAAAGGTACATAGCACCTGTCCAGAGCATAACCGTAGCAACAACCTGGTTTGTCCATCCTACATATCTCCATAAGAAAGAGTAATCAATTGTAGAAAGGTATAAAGTCGGAATTGCTACAGGCAGGGTAGTTAAGATTACCTTCCACTTGCCTTCCATATTCATGAAGGAGGATAGTAATTCTGTCAGCATCATTCTAGAAGAACGGAGAGCAGTGTCACCTGTTGTAATCGGGAGAATGATCACGCCTAATATTGCCAGGATCCCTCCTAGAGTGCCAAGCAGGCTTTTGGAAATTTCATTGACCGCTCCAGCAGGACCGCCGGCTGCGAGTGCCTCCTGAAGTCCTCCTGTACCTCCGAAAAAGGTCATTCCCGCTGCGGCCCAAATGAGTGCGATAACGCCTTCCGCGATCATGGCACCATAGAAGACCTTTCTTCCATCGCTTTCTTTCTTTAACGTTCTGGCCACAATTGGGCTTTGTGTCGAATGAAATCCTGAAATGGCTCCGCATGAAATCGTAACCATTAATAATGGCCAGATCGGAAGCTCCCCTGGATGGAAATTAGCCAATGTCACATTAGGAATCGACTTTCCGCTGAAAAGCAATGCAATGGCAATTGATACAGCCATAAAGATTAGAATGGCTCCAAAAAGAGGATAGATCTTTCCAATAATACGATTTACAGGCAAAACGGCAGCCAGTAAAAAGTATGCAAAAATGGCAAGCAGCGAGGCCATAAAGCTTAAGGGCGTTAAGCTGGAAATTAGCTGTGCAGGACCCGCGGTAAACGCCGCAGCCACCAATACCATTAATATTAGGGAAATAATATTTATTGTCGTTTTAGCAGCCTTGCCCAAATATCTGCCAACAAGGCTTGGATATTGCTCACCTTTGTGTCTCAATGAAAGCATTCCTGAAAAATAATCATGAACTGCGCCTGCAAAAATGGAACCTGCCACAATCCAGATAAACGCTACAGGTCCGTATAAAGCTCCCATAATTGCACCAAAGATTGGACCAAGTCCAGCAATATTCAATAATTGAATTAAGCTTCCTTTCCACCAGCTCATCGGAACATAATCCATTCCGTCTTTTTCTGTATATGCCGGTGTTTGGCTGCTGTCATCTATTCCAAAAATTCGCTCTACCACCTTTGAGTAAACAGCGTACCCCGCCAAAAGCAAGACAATTGAGCCTAAAAATGTCACCATGCTAACATGCCTCCTGTTGTAAAAAATATCTCCATAAAAGTATCTGAAACTTATGAATATGTGGAATATTGTACTAGCAAAAGAGATTAAAAAGCAAGATATTTTCAGAAAAAAAAGATATTTTACAAAAATAAAAACGCTTTCAAATAAAAAAATAGTAGCACACATGTCTAATCGGATTTGGGAAAAGATACTGGAAAAGGAAAGAAAGGGAGACCGAAGGCAAGGAATGCTGGAGGAATCGACTCAAAATGGAGACAGAAACAAGCATATAATTATTCAGCTCATGGCTAAACCATTTTGGTGGAACCCTCCTGTAAAAGAATCCATAAGCTACTATAAGTTCTTTTGAAGGGGGGAAAACGATGATTGTCCTTTCGAATAATCAGAATAAACCTGGGATTGCCCGCTTTTTCGGAGTTCAGCGTGAAATATATTTTGCCCTGGAGAACAGTCCTGAGATTCATCAATATGATTCGATGCATGAATTGCTGTTCGATATCCTCTTAAGGGAGAATATCATCAAAGCAGCAAGGCAGCTGCATGCAAGTCCTATTGAATTTGCACCCTTTGCCACATCCCGTTTTAATCCGCGCATTTGGAGAAGAACAAAATATGGATATCTTCTTAATCCTTCGGTAATGCCGTCCGATGCCATCATGGATGTGTTTACTAACGCCAGGGAATATGCTTTTGAATGTACAACAGCTATTGTGCTGATTTTTTATAAAGCAGTATTGGATTCGATTTCTGTCAGCCGGTTCAACACCCTTTTCCAGGGCCTTCTTGTGTGGGACTGGAATTATGATTACGATCTGTCTATCATTACAAAAAAAGGAAGAAACTTTATCCCTGGTGATGTGGTTTATTTTTATAATCCTGATTATGACCACCCTGTTTGGATGGGAGAGAATACTGTGTATCTGGGCGGAGGTTTGTTCTATGGAAATGGGATTGGAATAGAAACAGAAGCGGGAATGATAAGGGCCTTAAACACATTAAGAAAAATAGGTGCGACAAGAGATGCGTATCTGATTTCCCAGCATAGCAGATTAAATGTAAGATATTTATCCCAGTTTGCAAAGCGGCCTTTATCCATAGCGTAAAAATATGGATAAACAATAATTTCAATAGGGTGAATCGCTTATTTTTTAAAGCCGTTCACCCATATTTATCCTCAAGCCTAGGATGTTTTAACGATTTTGCGTTCCGCCGTTTTTTGTCTTTGTTCTGAGGGCATATTTCCTGTAAAAGAGGGAAAATAAAAGATAACGAATCTAGACTTATATACAGAAAATCTGAAGTTTAAACATAAAAGGAGACAGAAATATGAGATTATCCCAGGTTATTAAATGCCTAAAGGATAGCGGGGAGATGGATTTAGTTACGAATGATCCGGAAATTACAGGGATTGAAATGGACTCACGCCATGTGGGGAAAGGGAGCTTGTTTGTAGCGATAAAAGGGTTTCAGGCTGACGGCCATTCTTTTATTGAACAAGCTGTCCAAAAGGGCGCAGCTGCAATAGTAGGTGAAGAGGATTTGCAATTGGATATTCCATATATAAGAGTGGCAGACAGCAGGACAAGTTTAGGAAAGCTTGCAAGCTGTTTTTATGGTCACCCATCCAGAGAACATAAAATAGTTGGCATTACAGGAACAAATGGCAAAACGACTACCTCATATATTCTAAAGCACATATTGGAGACTGCCGGCCGGACATGCTCGTTGCTTGGGACTGTTTCATATGTGATTAATAATGAGGTGTACAAGCCCACCAATACAACGCCGGACGCTTTACAGATCCAAAAAATGTTAAGCAAAAGCATGGATGAATTTGTTGTGATGGAAATTTCCTCTCATGCACTCGAACAATCTAGAACTGAAGGCTTGGAAATTGACTATGGGCTTTTTACAAATCTTGCCCATGACCACCTTGATTATCATGAAAATATGGACAGTTATTTTAATGATAAGAAGAAGATTTTTTCCCTTTTAAAAGATGAGGGAAAAGCTGTTGTTAATCTTTATAATTCATGGGGAGAAAAAATGGCAGAAGACCTGAAGATAGAGAAAGTCCCATTAATCATGCTTGGAGATGATAAGTGCTGTTCCATTGAGGACGTACAGTTGAACGGCCAAACAGTTTTCACATTGAAAATGGAGGATAAACGTTATAAAATCAAATTTCCTCTTCCCGGTTATCATAATGTCTATAATGCCGCCATGGCTTTCTTAACGGGTAAGGATATGGGGATCGAGTCCGATGACATGATTAAAGCCCTTGCGTCTTTCCCAGGAATACCTGGACGGTTTGAAACGATCACACATCCAACCGGTGCAAAATTTGTTGTTGATTATGCCCATACGAAGGATGCGTTTGAGTACTGCCTGGAAACAGCGAGGCAGCAGGGAGCTGAAAGGATTTTTCATATTTACGGCTTCCGAGGGGGCAGGGATCAATCCAAACGGGAAGAAATGATTAAGGTTTCAGCAAGATACAGCAGCCAATTTTATTTGACTGCCGATGATTTAAATGATGAAACAGAGGAAAAGATGATCAGTGATCTGCACAAGCTGAATGAACAATTCGGAAACGGCAAGGGACAGGTCATTGCCGACCGGACATTGGCCATTCAAAAAGCATGGCAGCAAGCGAAAAAGAATGATTGGATCTTTATCACGGGTAAAGGGCCGGAATCCTATAAAAAACCGTTTAAACTTGCGGCGGAAAGCGATTTAGAGACACTTAAGCTTTTACAGAATTCGGAGAGACAGCAAGGAGTTATATGAACAAAGGAGCAGCCCTTCAGGTCTGCTCCTTTGTTATTATTCAATAAGATCCAAATAGTCAGCAACAATTCCATCCAAAGGATAATGCTTTAATTTCTCAGCTTCTCTTTTCGATCTGACAGTCCAGGATACTGCCTTCATACCATTTGAATGGATAAGATTAATCACACGCTTATTTACCACAGTCCACTTTGGATTTACATAACTAGCAAATTTCGCTAACTTTTTAATTTCAATTTTGTCGGGCGGATAATTAATCAGGATGCCGACCGGCACTTCAGGGAGCAGTTCATGAAATTTTTTCATGGACTGGGTTTCAAATGATTGAACGATAATATGATCTCCTCCTTTGAGATGAAGGCTCCGTTTTTTTAGTTCCTTTGCGATAAGTTCCTCGATTCCCGGGTAAATTGATGGCTTTTTCAATTCAATTAAGAGCCCAACCTGATTGGCATATGCATCCAAAACCTCTTCAAACGAGGGAATGGAAGCACCGCGGTATTTTTGAGAAAACCAGCTTCCTGCATCCATCTTCCTCAGCTCATCAAAGGTATAATCTGAGACCTTCCCTTTATGGTCGGTTGTACGGTCTACCAGCGTATCATGAATTACGACAAGTTTTCCATCCTTGCTCAATTGGACATCTATTTCAAGATAGTCCGCACCCATTTCAAGTGCACGGTCATATGAAGGGAATGTATTTTCAGGACAATACCCGGCTGCACCCCGATGACCAATTTTTTTAATTTTATGAGTAGAGCTGGCAATTTTTTTTATGCCGAAAAATGAGATAACTGTTGCCAAAGCTGTAAAAAAAGCATTTTTCATTCCCTTCACAGTCATTTCTCCTCGCAATTTTTTGCTCATCTTAAAGGATACGAAAAGAACTTGTCAAATATTCTTCTCTCTAAAATAGATTTTTCGTGTAATTGAACCCTTTGACCTGATACTTTTTAAGCAAATAGTTATTTAGGAGTAGTTCTATTGATACAAAATAAATAGAATGGCTTATTGATATTTTCTGAATATTTTAAATATACTTAACATACATCAGGTGAGACGGAAATTTTACAAATTGAGAGGAGAGAAGGAATGAAGAAAAAAAGAGTTTTGGGAGCAGCCTTGCTTAGTATGACAATGGGATTATCAATGTTTTCAGCCGGTGCATTTGGTCAGGCCCCGGAGACAAAGGAGGATTACCGTGTTTGGGTTCAGGGCTCTTCCGCTGAAAACAACAAACTGAAAACCCAATATGAAGCCAGGTGGGACTTTGGCGATAAAGGTTTTACAACCAATGTGAACAGCAAGCAATATCAAGCATTGCTTAAAAATAAAAATCTGAAAATACAGCTTGTTCGGGAACATACAATTGATGCAAAACCAGGAACTGGGACTGAAGCAGCTCCATCTGATGAAACACCTTGGGGAATTGAAGCGATTTATAATGACAGCAGCATCCAGGCTACTTCCGGCGGAAACGGCATAAAAGTGGCTGTCCTTGATACAGGGGTATATACCGGGCATGCCGATTTGACGGGAAGCGACGAGCAATGCAAGGATTTCACACAAAGAAAAAACCCGCTTGTAAACGGCTCCTGCAATGATAAGAATGGCCATGGAACCCATGTGGCGGGTACGGTGCTCGCACATGGCGGGGCGAATGGCCAGGGTGTTTATGGCGTTGCACCGGAAGCAGACCTATGGGCCTATAAAGTACTGAATGACCGCGGATCAGGCTATTCTGATGATATTGCCGGTGCTATCAGGCATGCTGCTGACGAAGCAGAACGGACAGGTTCGAAGGTAATCATATCAATGTCCCTGGGATCCAGCAGTAAAGATTCCATGATTGCAAGCGCCGTCGACTATGCATACGGCAAAGGTGTCCTGGTCGTAGCCGCAGCAGGAAACAGTGGTCCTGGCAGCAATACAATTGGCTATCCGGGAGCCCTAACAAATGCGATTGCAGTAGCCGCGCTCGAAGATGTTCAGGTAAACGGTACATACCGGGTGGCGGATTTCTCTTCACGGGGCAACCCTCTTACAGATGGCGACTATGCCATCCAGGAACGGGATGTGGAAGTCTCTGCTCCAGGACGTGCCATCGAATCAACCTGGTATAACGGCTCCTATAATACGATCAGCGGAACTTCTATGGCTACTCCACACGTTTCCGGGCTTGCTGCAAAAATCTGGGCATCCAATACTAATATGAGCAACACTCAGCTTCGCACTGAACTCCAAAACCGTGCAAAGTTAAACGATATAAAAGGCGGAAGCGGAACTGCAGCCGGTGATGACTATGCATCAGGATTTGGCTTCCCGAAGGTAAAATAAAACTTTAGTATTTAGCCGGCCACCCTTAAGGATAGCCGGTTTTTTATCGTATTGGAAATGATAAATTTTCTCGTTTTGGGAGGAGGTTTGAAGCATTCATAAAATCTGTCATTGTTGATAGTCCTGTCTTTAAATCAATCAGAGCTATACATTTAAAAGTTTTATATGAGTTACTAAATTTGAGCTATACGTATAAAAAATATCCGCAAATAAAAGCTCAAAACTTGTGTGCCCACGCAAATCTGCCACACGTCAAGGTGGAACAGACATTAAAATATTCATTTCGAAAAAAACCTCTTTAAGATAGTGAAAATGCAGATTTTCCTTCTGAGTGTGATGCCCCTCACTTCATAACGTCTCTTGAGTTTCTATAATGAGAATAAATCTCATTATAAATGGAGGCATCAGATTATGAGTTCTCAGCTTAAAGATAAGGTTTTTGAAGCATTAGAAGAGGTTATTGATCCTGAACTTGGAATAGATATTGTAAATTTGGGCTTGATTTATGAAGTAAACATCGAAGAAGATAAGGCGCATATTGTTATGACGATGACTTCTATGGGCTGTCCACTGGCTGGGCAAATCATGGCAGGCGTGAAAGCTAGTATCCTGGAAAATGTAGAAAAAATCAAGACTGTGGATGTGGATATTGTCTGGAGTCCGCCTTGGACAAAAGAAAGAATGTCCCGGTACGCACAGCTTGCTCTAGGAGTTCACATATAATGATTTAAAAAGGAAGAAGGGAGCCTCTTCCTTTTTTTTATTCTAAAGAGACAATAACCCATTCCCATTCTGGAAAATTGCATATGATTTAGTGGGTATTTTTATCTGCATTCCACTTGAGGAGGAAAAAGGGTGAATCATATGCCACCAGAGTTTTCGATGGTTGACCAAAGAATAAGACCATTTGGTTTTGGAAGAAGGCCTTTTTACGGAGGATTTGGATTTCCGTTCGTCGGAGGTCTGTTAGGAGGATTGGCGTTAGGTGCTTTGGCAAGGCCGCCTTTTTATGGGCCATACTATTACCCGCCATATCCATATTACGGTTACCCAGGGTTTTACTACTAGAATAAATGAAGCTCTGCCCTAATTTGGGGCAGAGCTTTTATTTAGGCTTATTATTCCCATTCCTCATAAACAATAATACCACCAGTCAGGTCCAGTGTATTTCTTTCCCCTTTGTAAAAAAGCTTTCCTTCTTCTTTTACAATCAGATTTTCATATGTAAAGACGCTTTTTCCAGAAGGAAGCTGAATGACGATTTTCTGACCAAGGTCTTTCTTTGGCGCTTCAATGGTTATAAGGCTTTGAGAATAAAAATAAAGTGCTGTAAAGAGTGCGATTAAACAACTGCCACATAGGATAATTGACACCATCAAGAAATTACTTCTTGGCTTTTCCAAGTGAAGATCAGTTCTTGTCATATTCCTTATCCCTCCGCTAATTAAGTATATATCTCTATTCCACCAATTCTCAGCATTTAATCCTATAAAATTGGTTTTTTTATCCCTGAATAAGTTATGCAGGAGGGGAAATGAAAATGACAAAAATGGGCTAAAAGATAGACAAGCTATTTAAAACACAAATTTAGATATCTTACTGGAAACTATTTTATATGCATAGATATTCCAGAAAAATGAAACATTTTAAAGTCATTACACGTAAATAAATTATTCCAGTAATAGAATTAACAGGAAAAGGAGGATGGCATTTAACATCTTTAAGGCGATGCAGGAAAGAGTGCGGTTTGCCGCCAAAAAAACATATGGATAAGGATGCTTGCCCATGGAATTATTCGGATTGCCTATTCAAACCATTTACCTCTACACACTTATTTTTTCAGGAATTTTAATTACTTTGTATATCTTTTTCGGCGATATGGCCGAGGGAATTGGCGAGGCAACGAGCTTTCTAAATCCGGTGCTGATCCTTGCCTTTATCACGTTTACTTCAGCTGCGGGTTATATTTTGGAAATGCTGACTTCCCTTAGTAGTCTGGTTATCCTTTTGATAGGAATTGCGATTGCTTTGATTTTGGACACACTGCTTAATGTTTTTGTCCTTGTTCCTTTGTCTTCAGCTGAGGAATCCCTTGTCTATACAGAGGAATCATTAAGGGGAAGGGTAGGTACTGTTTTAATTCCCATACCAGAAAACGGTTTCGGCGAAGTGATGATTGAGAATATTAGCGGAAGGATATCGAAACCGGCCGAAAGCTATGAAAATACTTTTATTGCAGAAGGAAAAAAAGTACTGATTGTCGATGTGAACAATGGGGTCATACAAGTTATGGAACATGAACAATTATAGATAGGAGGAAACAAAATGATAATGGTGTGGATCGTTGTCGGCATTGCCGCGTTTTTTTTGATAGCATTATTGGGTGTATTCATCACAAAGTACCGGACAGCAGGACCGGATGAAGCTTTAATCGTAACAGGAAGCTACTTGGGCAGTAAAAATGTCCATATTGATGAATCTGGTAACAAAATAAAAATAATCAGGGGGGGAGGAGCCTTTGTCCTTCCTGTATTCCAGCAGGCAGAGCCGTTAAGTCTGCTATCAAGCAAACTGGAGGTAACAACTCCGGAGGTATATACCGAGCAGGGAGTTCCAGTAATGGCTGACGGAACTGCGATTATTAAAATAGGCGGAAGCATCGGTGAAATTGCCACCGCCGCAGAACAATTCCTCGGCAAGTCAAAAGAAGACCGCGAGAATGAAGCGAAGGAAGTTCTTGAAGGCCATTTAAGATCAATTCTTGGTTCTATGACCGTAGAAGAAATATACAAGAACCGCGATAAATTTTCCCAGGAGGTCCAGAGGGTTGCTTCACAGGATTTGGCCAAGATGGGTCTGATTATTGTTTCTTTTACGATTAAGGATGTCCGTGATAAAAATGGCTATCTGGATTCACTCGGAAGGCCGAGAATTGCCCAGGTTAAACGGGATGCCGATATTGCAACTGCAGAAGCTGAAAAGGAAACAAGGATTAAGCGGGCTGAAGCGGATAAAGATGCGAAAAAAGCCGAGCTTGAAAGAGCAACGGAAATAGCAGAAGCAGAGAAAGAAAATCAAATGAAAATGGCTGACTATAGAAGGGACCAGGACATCGCCAAGGCTCGTGCCGATCAAGCGTATGATCTGGAAACTGCCCGTGCCAAGCAGGAAGTAACTGAGCATGAAATGCAAATCCGTATCATTGAGCGCCAAAAACAAATCGAGCTTGAAGAAAAAGAAATTTTAAGAAGAGAACGACAATATGATTCCGAAGTAAAGAAGAAGGCTGACGCGGATCGATACGCAGTTGAACAGGCAGCTGAGGCAGAAAAGAAGAAACAAATTGCAGAAGCAGATGCCAACCAGTATCGAATCGAATCGCAGGCCAGGGCTGAAGCAGAACGTGTAAGGGCAGATGGGTTAGCGAAGGCGGATTCCGAGCGTGCACAAGGTGAAACAGAAGCAGAAATCATCCGTCTCAAAGGTCTTGCAGAGGCAGAAGCCAAACGAAAAATTGCCGAAGCATTTGAACAGTATGGGCAGGCAGCGATTATGGATATGGTCATCAAAATGCTTCCAGAATATGCGAAACAGCTTGCGAGCCCATTAACTAATATTGATAAAATTACGGTCGTCGATACAGGCAGTGACGGAAAAAATGGCGGTGCCAACAAGGTGACCGGCTATGCTATCAATCTGATGTCCACGATGCAGGAAAGCCTAAAAGCTTCATCTGGAATCGATGTGAAGGAACTTCTGCAGAACTTTTCAGGCAAAGGGAACGTCCGTCAAAGCCTTGACCAGCTGACAGAAGAATTAACAGTTAGTAAACAGGAGTCAGCTCACATAGAAGCTGAAGCAAAAACAACAGATGAAAAATAATGAATATGCCTATTTTTTCTTGAAAAATAGATTAAAAAAGCTGTTATATCAAGAAAAATTTGAAGCCTCTCCTGGAGGGGCTTCTTTTTTGCGGTTAAAAACTGTGTATTCGTCTATCGCACAAATTGGGTGAATTGAATAGGATATATTGAATCAAACAAAGGAGGTAATTGACTATGTCAGACGGATGCGGATACGGCGGAGGTTTCGCCCTTCTAGTTGTATTGTTTATTTTGCTAATTATCATCGGTGCTTCTTGGGGTTACGGTGGATACGGATATTAAAAAGTATCAGAGACAGATTTTTCTGGTAAAGGAGGGGATTCTATAATGTACGGCTACGGATATGGCGGCTACGGCTATGGTGGAGCTGGATATGGCGGCGGTTTTGCATTAATCGTTGTTCTATTTATCTTGCTTATTATCGTAGGCGCTGCTTGCTTTAAGTGGTAATAGAGTAAAAGAAAAGCAGGGTCTGCCTGCTTTTCTTTTGTTTAGGGATACATATTTTGGGGCTGGGGAGTGAGGTATGCATAAAGGTTCGGCTGGAGCGTAAAGAAGAAAAAACGCGTGTAAAAGCATGGCCCGCGCTAAAAGTGGGTAAAACCGCGTGTAAAACCCCCGGTTCCCGAATCAAATACCATTCCTGCTCTTAAAATTTTAACTAGCCTCTTATCTGTGTTTCCAACCACTCAAATTGGGGAAATGAATAACATCTAATTCTAAATGGGAGGTTGGCTGACATGGCTGAGTTTAAAACGCAGGGTCGAGAAAATACGATGCGAGAGATTTATTCCATATTGGAGGGCGGACTGCAGCGTGATATGCATCAAAAGGAGTATAAACTAGTGTCAGAGTGGGTTAGCGGATTTAATCAGGAAGAGCGTGCAACTGTCTTAAATATGCTTAAAGAACTGACTAACAAGCATATCCGTATTGACTAATCACCCCTGGAAGCTGAACGGCCACACATGTTCACAACCTGGTAAAAAGCCTATTGACAAAAATAGCCACTTAAATTTATACTACAATCAAATCGTTTGAAAGGGATGATTCAGGGGCATGAAGTTCTAATCTTATTTTTTCTGGTATCTTTTTAAATTTTAAAAAGCTTAACCCGGAGAACATAGGATTAGTGTGCCCTTTTTTAATCACCCCTTTTATCGTTATAAAGGATAATCTTTATGGTTATTGGCGGATTAATGTTTGTTTAGGCTCGTTTTTTTATGTTTGCACCATTCTAAAGATGGGTGCACAATCCTCTCCGGGTATCGGGGAGGTTTTTTTATGGGTGAAAATAAGCGTTTAAACACGGATAAGCACAATAGAAATTTGCATTTGCCTGTTCTTAAGGCGAGAGGAATAGAAAAATCGTATGCTGATAAAACAGTGTTTTCCAATCTGCAATTTGATATCTTTCAGCGGGATCGTATCGGCCTTGTTGGTTTGAATGGAACTGGAAAAACCACTTTGGCCAATATCCTATTCGGAAGCATCGAGGCGGATAAAGGGTCAATCGAGCGGATGAAAGAACCATTCAGAATCGGTTACCTTCATCAATCAGCAGATTATTCAGTCGGTGAGTTTCAGGAGTTTGAAACGATTCTCGATAAAGACATGCTTTATCAGGCGAGCAAGCTGGGTTTGTCGAAAATCCAGGAGTGGGAGCAGGAAAGGCTTAAATCTTTGAGTGACGGGGAAAGGCTTAAACTGTCTTTAGCAAAGGTTTGGACTTCCAAACCAGATATGCTGATTTTGGATGAACCGACCAACCATTTGGATTCAAAGGGGATTGAGTGGCTTATAAACCAAATCAGCGCCTTCAGCGGGCCTGTTCTGATGATATCCCATGACCGCTATTTTCTTGATGAGACTGCTCAGCAAATCTTCGAACTGCAGAATGGCACTCTTTCCATCTACGACGGAAATTACACTTCATATCGAGAGCAAAAAGAAAAGAATTACGAAGATCAGCTACATCAATACAATACCCAGCAGCGGGATATTGAGCGGATCGAAAACCAAATGGCCAACTTGAAAAAATGGTCTGAGAAAGCCCACCGGGAATCAACGAAAGGCGGGAGCCCCTCGGAAAATAGGCAAATTGGCTTTAAGGAATATAATCGTGTCAAAGCAAAGAGGATGGACCAGCAGATTAAGTCCAAAATGAAGAGACTTGAGCAGGAGCTTGAAAAGAACAAAATCGAAAAACCAGAAGGAGAGGCAAAAGTACATTTTCAATTTGATGCCTCTGGCAAAAGAGGAAAGAGAATTATTGAAGCGAAAAACTTATCGAAAAGATTCGGAGACAGAGTCCTTTTCAAGGATAGCCACTTTTATATAAAGCACGGTGAAAAAATAGGTATTCTAGGAGGAAATGGGGCAGGCAAAACTACATTTATCCGAATGCTCCTGAATGAAATTCCCGTATCTGAGGGAGAGCTTTGGAGAAGTGACACTTTAAAGATTGCCTACTTAAGCCAGGATGTAAGTGATCTTCCTTTGGCAAAGAGTCCGGTTGAAGCCCTTAATCTTACAGACCGTGAAACCATATTCAGAGCAAGGACTCTTTTAGCAAATTTGGGATTGAAAGAAGCGATGATCAACCAGCCCATTGAGAATCTGAGCATGGGGGAACGCATAAGAATCAATCTCACAGATATGCTTTTAAGAGAGTATGATGTCCTCATACTGGATGAACCGACGAATCATTTGGATTTGCCAAGCAGGGAGCAGTTTGAAAAAACGCTGAAGGATTTTACTGGTACACTTATTATTATTTCGCATGATCGATATTTTATGGAGAAGTTAAGCAGCAAAATGCTTGTCTTTGAAAATAACAGAATCGCAAGGTATGAAATGGGGCTTAGGGAATTTGGTGTAAAATCAAAGAAGGCCACCCCCCTTGAAAATGGAGATAACAGGAAAGAGGAAATGATGGTTATTGAAAATCGGATTACCGCAATACTGGGAGAGCTGAGCCTGCTTTCTCCAGGAGAACCTAAATATTCGGAGCTTGATCAAAAATTTAAAGAATTACTGAAGGAAAAGAAAGAGCTGACAGATTTATAATCCGAAAAGGCAGGCCCAAATGAAGCTGGGCCTGCCTTTTTTTAATTGCCTTTCTTCTTCTTCTTCTTCTTTTTCTCGTTAATCCACAGCTTTCCGTCAGCAGTCTTTCTTGTTTCATTGCCGTATTCATCCGTTGCTTTCACTTCAATTTCTGCTCCAGGCGCTTTTACATTGGATGTGGCTGTGTAGTAGCCGACATAATGGCCTGGAGATTCTTCCATCATTGGAAGATCGATAGCGTTTGTCAGCTGTGCACCTGTATTGGTTAACGGCATTCTAATGGCAAAGACAGCCGTTAATCCTGGTTCGCTGTCAAATTCAATTTTTACAGATTCACCTTTCTTAATTTCTTTGTCTTCTGAAGGCAGAAGATTTCCAATCTCTGGGGCAGTGTATTTTGCATCAATGGTGACTGTTTTTTCCTCAGTATTTTCCGCTTTATCCTTTGCTGTAACGGTGATGACATTTTCACCTTCATCCAATAGGATACGGAGAGAATATTTGCCTTCTGCAACCTGTGCAGGTTGGCCATTTACTTTAACCCAGTCAAGGTTTTCGTCCGATACAGATCCTTCAACTGTCACTGTTTCTTTGTTTGTTTTTGTCTCATCAGCAGGACTTGTAATGGCCAATTCCGGTTTAGTCTGATCAAATATTACTTTTACAGGCTCCGAAGCATCCGTTGAACCAGCTTCAGTCGATGCTTTGGCAGTAAGGATATTTTCTCCTTCGGCTAGTGAAATTTCCGCTGAGAATGTCCCTTCATCTGTTGTTTCTGCTGAAGAGATTTCCTCTCCATTATTGAATATATTGACAGTTGTTGTTGGAGCGGAGGTACCTTCAATAGTAACGGTGCCCTGGTTTGTGAACGTTCCGTCAGCTGGAGAGATGATCACAGGTGCAGTTACTTCATAGTTCACTGTTGCTCGAATCATATAGTTGCCTTCATCCTCAGGTGAAGGTGACCATGCTCCACCAACCATTTGCCAGCTCCGTCCAGCATTCCCGCCGTCTTCATCTGTTCCTAGTCCTGGTGCGTTCGGATTTGGTGCCGATTGGATATACACCATGTAGAAGTCCCCGTTTACCAGGATGCCTTCCTCACTTAAGTCAACATGTGTCCATTCTCCGTTTCTTAAAGCAGTGGCATCATAAGGACCTGCAAGCTTTTTGCCAGGTGCTCCATCTGGACCGCTTGCATCATAGACTTCCACCTTGAAATCTGTTCCGCCTGGATTTGGCCAGGATGTATCCCAGAAGCGGAATAATCCGCCTGTTACCATTGCACGATCATGGCCCGAAGCCAGGGACATTTTAACAGCCCAGCCATTGCCGGCATCATAGAATGCACGTGCATTTTCAGCTGTTCCATCGTCATAGCCAATTTCACCTGGATACCCAATAAATGGCTTTAAATCAATGTTAAGTTCCTCTGAAGATTCGCCCTCAATTGTAATACTTTGCTCTTTGCTATAGAAGGAAGGAGCCATCGTTTTTAATGTGTATGTGCCTTCATAGGCTGTAAGCGTATATTCTCCGTTTTCATTTGTGATGACAGGCTGAACGGCAGCATCTTCTATTAATAAAAGAGTGGAACCCGCTACAGGTTCGCCTGTGACTTCATTCGTAACTACACCAGTTACTGTTCCCTTTGGAATTTCTTCTAAAATAAAGTTTGCAGTAACTTCTCCGTCTTGTGGAATATTAACGCTTTGAGTCTGTGAACGGAATCCGTAAGCTTCTGCCTGGACAGTGTATTCCCCTGAAGCGTGAACGAATTCATAAGATCCATCCTGGGGATTGGTAAACACAGATCTACCTGATTCCAGTACGCTTACTTCTGCCTGTAAAGGTAAAACGGAAGGGGCAGGCTGCTGCTGATTTGCTTCATTCTTTGCAGGAGCGTCCTTTTTAGGAGTAATTTTGTCAGGGTTTACTGCGTCTTTCCTTAATTCAGCTGAAGCTTCATCCTTTTCGACGCCCAGCTGAGCTTTGCGGGCTGGTTCGATCGGTGCATCTGATAACTGGACATCATCCAGATACCATCCTTGCTTTAACACAGAACCATCTGTAGTAACATTAAAGGCTACATAGATTCTTTGGCCTGCATAAGCACTTAAATCTACTTCACCATCAATCCATCCTGTTGTAGTGCCATTGACTCGAAGGACCTGTTCCCAGTTCTCCATATCTGTTGACACAAAGACATGGCCATAATCATAACGGTTCTCAAGTTCATGCCATTGCTTGAATTGTAGGTATGCATTTCCCTCAGGCAAGTCGATCGGCGGCATTTGCAGGTTCATATTGGCTCTGTTCGCATAAGTTCCGGCAAGGTTTGTTGCATATACTTTCTCACCTGAAGCTGCATTTCCAGGGCCGGAAGCAGGCACACCCCATTCCCAGCTGTTTTCAGGACCATATGAAGTCCACCCTACCGGCTGCGATTCAAAATTTTGAGAGTAGCCGATACTAATACCCGGTCTAACCCCTACTTCAAATGAATCGGTTTCGGTTAGATTTCCGCCGAAATCGATTACTTTCCATTTATATGTCACAGAAGGCTCAGCAATATCTGAACCAGGAATAACTGCCTGGTATGTGCCATCTTTATAGTTTCCAGCTGTTCGTTCGGCCTCAACTGTTCCCCAGCTGCCGTCAGCTCTTAAGTATTCGAGATCCACTCTAGTGACGCTTACATTATCTGCTGCAGATAAATCCAATACAAGATCCATTCCTGCATATGTTTCCTGAGGTGCTTCATGATTGACTTCAGGAGCTTCGGTGTCGTCTCCCTCTTTTGCTACCTGACCATTAATTTTACCAAGGCCAGTCATTACGGAAGAAACCGCATCAAAAGCATTGACTAAGCCATATCCAAAGCCGTTATTTGGACTCTCAGGATAAGTACCATTTGTTAACGGAGTAGAGGTGGTTAATAAAATTTCCTCCATTTCCTCAACAGTCAAGCTTGAATCAACTTGGCGAAGCAATGCTGCAACCGCAGAAACGTGCGGGCCTGCCATGGATGTTCCGTTCCAGCCGCCTTCATATCCGCTGCCAGGAACGGAGGAACGAATGTTAACTCCAGGTGCAGATACATCAGGCTTAATTTCTTCGTATGGAGATGGTCCCTGCAGTGAGAAGCTTGCTAAACCATTGTTTATATCAGTCGCACCAGTTGCGAATGATTCTGGATAGTTAGCTGGTGTGGCAACAGATCCCGGTCCTCCCGGATTAAATAATGTTGTGTTGCCCGCAGAAAACTCAGGGAAAATTTCAGCTGCACGCCAAGCCTGCACCATAGGGCGGTACCATTCATCAAGCCCTGGTCCGCCGCCCCATGAGTTATTGACGACGTCTGGCGCCTTTTCTGGATGAGGATTTCCTTCAGCATCCTTCGGAGCTAAAATCCATTCGCCAGCTTCCAGCAGGTCTACGTCAGTTCCACCGGATGCAGTGAATGCTTTAACTGCAATCCATTTTGCACCGGGAGCGACTCCAACCTGATTGGCACCGTTTGGTTCAGAACCAACCATTGTTCCAGTTACATGGGTTCCGTGGCCTTGATCATCATAGGGAGCTGTTTGCCCGGCAGTAGCATCGAACCAGTTGTATTCATGGGATGGAGAATCCGGTTCTGCTGCATTATAGCCGAGGTATTTTTCTTTTAAAGCAGGATGGTTCCACTGAACGCCTGTATCAATGGAAGCAACGACAGTACCGGAACCGTCGATACCCATTTCCCAGACGGCAGGAGCGCCAACACGGTTAATATTCCACTCTATAGAGTTTGTTTCTGCTTGTGTCTGGAGAGCTTTCTCAGCTTCTTTTGTTGGCTTATGAAGCTGTCTTGTCTCGTTTGGAAGGATTTTTTCTACTTCAGGGAATGTTGCAATTTGTTCCATTACATCCTTTGAAGATGTAACAGCCATGGCATTGACAATGTAGAAGGATTGAACATTTTTCGCCTTGCCGGCTTTTTCCTGCTTTTGAAGGAAATCAGCGACATGACCTTGAGTTTCAATAGCTGTAGATCGTAGTGAGGATAGGACTGCAGATCGTTTCATGTACTTTAATTTGGAGGCAGTTAGCTTTTGTGATTGAGCCTCTTTTTCAGCCTTCTTGGCCGCTTGGGCTGTATCAGCTTGTTCTTTAAACTTGATTAAGTATGTTACGTTATCCTCTTTCTCGAATTGTTCCATCAATGAACGGTTTATTTTATTTTTTGCAGTCTCAAGTGAAGCCTTCTTAACCGATGTATGAGGGGAGCTTTTGCTTTCAGCAGATCCCATGCTTGGTAACATCAGCGGTAGAATTAAAAATGTTGTCAACATAATATAGAGAAACTTGTTAAAAGCGATTCTTTTTCTTTTTTTCAAAAAATTACCTCCTCATTTGGATTAATCACTTATTCAGAAAGACAACTCTTTGACTCAGAAAACAATCACCCCCTTAAGGTTATAATAGAGATGGAAATCCTTTCCTACACAAGTACTTTAGCGAATTAATTAGGGGGAAGGTTGTCGAAAGAAAAAGAAAAATGCTGGGGTTTTGTAAAATAGAGAGAAGGTTGCAGCACCGGCAAAAAGTTACAGTCCGAAAGTTTCATTTATTACATGTGCTGAGTGGAGTAAAGGAACCATTTAAAAAAATACAGAAAGTATTTGATTAAATACATGGAAAAAATAAGGAAATGGGGGGAGGCAGTATTTTTCGTGAATGGTAAAATAAATAAAAAGAGGGGCGGGCAGGATCAGCTTACCATTTAACATGAAGAGGATTTAAGCCAAAAATAATTAATAATATAGGCAATATGCAGTGTAACTTCTACGATATTCTTTTATTTTTGCTCCCTATCGAAATGTTTCAGTCCATTAATCTCGTTTTATGTTTGAATTGAAAAATGAAGCAATATGACTAAAGAGGAATAGAAAAATAGGTATATTGATTAAATTTTGCATTTTAATACATAAATGCAGATGTACCAATAGGAGAGTCCTTGAACCTCCGCTTGTAAAATGGAAAAATAGTGTTTCTTTTTTTCATCTGATTCGTCTAATAATATGCGAGGGGGCGCCACTAATGGAGAGAATTTCCGCAGAAACATTTGAAGAAATGTACAATGAATATAGCGATCGCATTTATGGATACATATTTCTTCTCGTAAATGATAAAGAGGTTGCAGAAGATTTAACCCAGGATACCTTTATTAAAGCCTATAAATATATGAACCAATTTAATGGGGAGTCACAAATCTTTACGTGGCTTGTACGGATATCCAGAAATGTTGCTATTGATTATTTGCGCAAGAAAAACAGATTTAAATTTTTTTCTATTGAAAAATTCCATTTGCCTTCAGATGAAGATACTCCCACGGAAATTATTATTAAGGGAGAAAAAGCCGCACTCTTATATGAAGCAATCCGTCATTTGAAATTAACCTATCAAGAAGTGCTAATTTTAAGAAAAATAAAGGAGTTTTCCATAAAGGAAACAGCTGAGATTTTGAATTGGAATGAGAATAAAGTAAAAATCACCACTTCCCGTGCACTCGCCGCGCTAAAAAAAGAACTGGAGAAAAGGGGGGGAGATCCATGAAGAACTCATCCGGATTCGATAATTCATTCAGTGAATTAAACCGGATCCCACGCCCGCAAAAACAAAAACAAGAGAGTTTTCGGAAAATTATTAATGAAATAGAACGAAAACCAGCTATGAATAGATACATGTTCCCAAGATTTCTAACTGCTGCCGCTGCATTGGCTGCCTGTGTTCTTTTTGCTTTCATCATTTATTCTGAGGTTGACATGACACATGGCAGCAATAGCGAATCCATGGCAGGAATAGGCAATAGTATTATTACCCAGACAGCTATTTCTTTATCGGAATCAGAAAAGACTTTTTCAGCAGAACGGACTGATTCAGCAAAATCAGCGATTGTACAAGATGAAAAGTGGGAAAATACAGTGAGAAATGCTGTTGATTCAGCACAGCCGGCAGATGCTGTCCTCTCATCGAAACCGCTGTTTGATGTACAAATCATGTTAAAAGGCAAAGAGCCGATCAAACTTAAAATCTGGGAAGAGGATGGCGAAGTATTTATCCGTCCAATGGCAAGCGAAAAGATGTACAAAGTGTCATCTGAAGAAAGCGGCCTTTTCCTGCAATACTTAAAAGCCATATCTGATAGCCTTCAAAAGACTCCTTAATCTGACTCCAATAAGGAGTCTTTTTTTGTCTTTCATTCCTATATCTTTACAAATTCCGAGAAAAATTTCAAAAAAATGTTTAAAACCTGAATGTCAGGGGTACTTCTATCCTTGTTAATAAATTATTTTACTATCTGGCCAGAATCATTCCTTTGCGCAAAGGTATAGGCAGTTTCTTAAAAACTAAAGATATAAATCTCATAGGGGGAGCATCATGAAAAAAGGAATTATCTTTATTATTTCAGCAATCCTGCTTTTAGGGACCTTGGCGGGATGCTCTGGGGAAGAGAGTGCACAGGCAGAAAAAACAAAAGACGGCAAGGTGATCGTTGATTTTTGGAGTTTCTGGGGTTCTGAAACAAGAAGGCCTATTATCGAAAAAATAATAGATGATTTTAACCAGTCACAGGATGAGGTTTTTGTAAAGCATACATATTTGCCATGGGGCGATATATGGACTAAAAACCTTGCATCTGTTGCTGCCGGGAACCCCGCGGATGTTATTATCAATGATATCAATTCGGTAGCACAACGTGCAGAAAATGAGCAGGTTGAAGATTTAAGCAAATATATGGATGACTCATTTAAAGACCAATTCTATCCGCATTTATGGGAAACAGTCATGTATGAGGATAAGCCTTACGCTGTTCCATTTAACACAGATACGAGATTGCTATTTTATAATAAAGACGCATTTAAAGAAGCGGGGCTTGATCCTGAAAAACCGCCTGCTACATGGGATGAGCTGGAAGAATATGCTCAAAGTCTGGATATTAAAAAGGGAGACCGATATGAGCGTGTAGGCTTCTATCCGCTTTGGGGCAGCATTGGCGCACCTAGCTGGATGACAAGTGCAGATGGCGGAAAAGGATTTATTAAAGAAGGCGAATTATATATCGATACTCCTAAAAAGAAAGAAGCTCTTGAGTGGCTTTTAGGCTGGAAGGATCGCCTTGGTGAAAAAACAGTTCAATCCTTCGAAGCAGAGTTTGGCAGTGAACAATCAAATCCGTTCATCGCAGGAAAGGTAGCGATGTGGATTGACGTCGGTACATTCTATACGCAAATCCGTGATTATGGGAAAGATATGAATTTCGGCGTTGCCCCGATTCCTGCTTATGAAGAAGGGTCAGGCAACTGGAGCGATGGCGGCGGTTTTGTGGCTGAAGTTCCAAAAGGCGCCAAGCATCCTGAGGAAGCAATGAAATTTATTGAGTATTTAACAGGCCCGAAAGCACAGAAGTACTGGGCAATGGAAAACTATGATAACGTCGCAAACATAGAAGCGGCAGAAGCTGCGGTGGAAGAGCTTCAAGGTGATGATAGATATGTTTATGAAGCTTCCGTGAAAAACCTTGAACAAACACAATTGTTCCCGGTTCCGGTTGAGTACCCGGATTATCAAAGCCGGATCAATCCGCATATAGACAATGTGCTGTTAGGGAAAACAACACCTGAAAAAGCGCTCGAAGAAGCAGAACAAGATGTAGAAAAACTGAAAAGAAAGTAAAGGAAAGAGAGAAGGGCGCGTCCTTCTCTCTTTAAAATACAGCAAAAAGAGGGTGTATGGGGTTGAAATCTTATGATACAACGATAGCGCGCCGCGGGACGGACATTGCAGGCGAAAAAGAGAAAAAGAAAACGGCCCGCAAGCGGCTGTCCCGCCAAACAAGAGAGAATATTTTTGGCTATCTATTCATCAGTCCTTGGATTTTTGGTTTCTTGGGACTTACACTTGGACCGCTTTTATTTTCTTTATTTGCAAGTTTTACAGATTATAATATTACTTCAAAAATGAATTTTATTGGACTCGATAATTTTAAAAGAATGTTTACCATTGATGACCTTTTTAAAACTTCTTTATGGAATACTCTTTATTATGTGTTATTTTCTGTTCCGCTGACAACTGCTGGAGCAATCTTCCTGTCAGTTCTATTAAATCAGAAGATAAAAGGGATGAAATTTTTCCGAACGCTTTATTATTTGCCGGCAATTCTCTCCGGTGTAGCAGTTTATTTTTTGTGGATGCAGCTCTTGAGTCCTTCGACAGGACTTGTAAACACTTTTCTTGGATGGTTGGGCATTGAGGGTCCCGCCTGGCTGTTCGATCCGGAATGGACGAAACCTGCATTGCTCCTGATGAAAATGTGGAGTGTTGGAGGAGGAATGCTTCTCTACCTTGCAAGTTTACAGGGAGTGTCTTCCTCCATGTATGAAGCTGCCGAACTTGATGGGGCAGGTGCCATGCAAAAATTCTTTTATATTACACTGCCAATGATATCACCAATCATCTTTTTTGATGTGCTTACAAGTACGATTGGTTCATTCCAAATCTTTCAGGAAGCTTACGTTATGACAGAAAACGGAAGCGGTGGACCAGGAAACTCACTATTATTTTATAACCTTCATATGTGGAATAATGCATTTGAAGTATTTGACATGGGATATGCATCTGCGATGGCATGGCTTCTTTTTATAGTAGTTATGATTCTGACCGTAATCAATATGAAGCTGGGCAAAAAATGTGTACATTACGAGGGGGGAGACAATAAATGAGAGCGGCTGCCGCACCAAGGTTTTATGAAACGAAAAAGTTTAAAGAGAAAGTCAAGCAGACTATTGTTTTCACCGTATTATTAGCAGGAAGTGTTCTAATCCTTTCGCCGATATGGTGGATGATTTCAACCTCCTTGAAATCTCCCGCGGAGATTGCCCAGTATCCGCCTACTTTTATACCAAGTGAATTTCATTTTTCTAATTATGCGGAAGCCTGGAAGACAGCTCCGTTTACACGCTGGGCAATGAATACTTTCTTTATTGCTTTTTGTGGGATGGCTGGAAGTGTACTTGTTAACTCATTAGTTGCCTATGCGTTTGCAAAAATCCGTTTTAAAGGAAGAAATTCGTTGTTTGTGGTTGTATTGTCAACGATGCTGATTCCCGGTTTTGTTACGATGGTTCCGCAATATATCTTATTTTCCAAGCTAGGCTGGGTAAATACGTATTTGCCGCTAATCGTTCCTGCCTTTTTGGGAAGTGCTTTTTTTATTTTCCTTTTGCGTCAGTTCATGATGACCATACCGAATGAACTGATTGAAGCAGCTGTGCTCGATGGCGCAAACCATTTACAAATCTGGTGGCATATCATGCTTCCGCTTACGAAGCCTGCTCTCATTACAGTGGCCATTTTCTCATTTAATGGAGCATGGAATGACCTGCTCGGACCATTGTTGTATTTAAATGATGAAAGTTTATACACCCTGCAAATCGGACTTCAAACATTTAAAGGTACAGTGCAAACCCAGTGGCATTACTTAATGGCCATGTCAGTAATGGTATTGCTCCCCGTTGTGCTGTTATTCTTTTTCTTCCAAAAGCACTTTATTGAAGGTTCAAATATAGCATCAGGTACAAAGGGATAAAAAAATCGGCTAAGCTGCTGCTTAGCCGATTTTTTTATTGTATCGGGCAGTAGGTTCTCCATTCTCCTTGAACGCAAACCTTGTGGCGTGGGACATAGCATTCAGCCATGACGGCATCTGCATTTAAATCGTTTGCAGCCAGTTGCGAAGTGACAGAAGTTTCAGATCCCATGGCAGCTGGAGCACAAGAGTAACCGCCGCGCCATTCATATTTTGTACAGTAGTAGCAGAGTTCACCTGCAGCTCTATTTTCTTCAGAAATGGCCTCTTTATTTTTGGCTGCATCCTCAAGTATCTGCTTCTTTTTTACTTCCACCTCAGCCAGATACTCTTGAAACATGCTATCTTCAGAAACCTCTATTTTGCTTTCTTCACCTGTACCCAGGTCTTTTACATAAAAGGCCTTATCGTCCATAAGCCTGCTATAGTCAACAAGGCGGGCTTTTAATCCGCTGCCGTCAAACTCGTATGAAAAGGATAAGAGGGAGGAGAAATTTACTATTGCATCATCATCCAGAAAAAAACTTTTTTCATTGTATTCCATTTCATATTGAACAGCCCATCCGTACTGGCTGCCACTTACATCTATAAGAGGCTTTGGCTGCATGGGAGCATCCTTTAGGAAGTAAGATTTAAATGTCTTATACTCATCAGCCTTCTTTACTTTCTTTATAAATTCTTTTTCACTCAAATGTTCAGCACCGCTCTTGGGCTGTGCAAATACATTGCCAGAGAAAGCTAGTAAAATAGTCAATAGCAAGAAAATATACTTTTTCAAATTTATACCCCCTAAAAGTATCGTCCAATATAAGAATAACCCATATTTCCAAAATAAGGAATGGTGCGAAGTGATTATATTTATCTAGTTTATTAATACTATTCTGATAATTTTTAAGCCGAGAGTTGATCAGCAGTTAGGGCTCAAACGGAAATAATAGAGATGCTATTAATTATTCCGGCCGAATCAGCATCCACAACATCTATGGGAAAAGGGAAGAAGTGGCAGTAAAGGTTGCCATTGAAGAAAGCTCTCCACTAAAGATAGAAGAAGACGCATAAAAACGGCCATTTGATCTCAAATGGCCGTCCATTCAAAAATGTTTTCCCGGTTTGTAAGCAGAAAATAAAATCATATATTATAGAAGCTTTTGGTATTTTCGAAAAGCTGTTTATAAACACTTCCTAAAGAAGGTTTCTTTTTAATATCTGCCAAGATTCTGATGGAATGCTGCATCATTGCTGGATGGGTAGGCTGGCTTTTGAATGGTCCTTCAAATGGCCATGGACCATCCGTTTCTGCCATCATCCTTTTCAGCGGATAGGTACGGACAAGTTCCTGAATTTCCTTTTCATAGACGATATCTGGAGTAAAGGATATGTAATATCCGTTTGAGATTAACCTGCTGACTGTTGCCTGGTCACCTTTAAACCAATGAAAGTGGGCCTTTTGAACAGAATGCTTTTCTAATAGAGTGCACACAATTGGTGCATCATCATACACAGCGTGAAGGGCAATGGGTTTATTCCATTGTTTAGCAAATTTAATAAATTCTTCCAGAAGAACTAAGTAACCTTCAATCTGAAAGGTGTCTCTAGCATGCTTTTTCCTTAAATAGTAGGGCAGCCCTACCTCTCCCACAGCTATCATTTGATCTTTATGAGTCTCCATCCACTTAAAGAGATCTGAAAGTTCCTGATCGTTTGGCAAGTCTTGTTCAGGATGAAAACCGAAGGCAGGTTTTACATTAGGATATTCGTTTGAAAGCAAGAGATTCCGTTTGCAGGACTCCAAATCAAACGAAACCGTAATGACTGATAGCTGGAATGGCGAATCTTTAAAAATTTCTTTTATTTCTTCATCACTATATTTATCAAGATGAATATGGGCATCAACTATCTTATCCAAAATATTCACCCTCTATTGATTTTTTAACGCCGTATGTATTTCTCTTTTGCATGCAAGGAATTTTTCATCGAGCAGAAGCTCTCCTCTTCTAGGCCGGGAAAAGGGCACGTTAAATTCATGAACCACCTTAGCGGGTTTACTGCTGAGAATTAATATACGGTCGGACAGATAAATGGCTTCTTCTATATTATGTGTAACAAATAGGATGGTCGGCTTATGTTCACTCCATATATCAAGCAGCCATTTTTGCATATCGTGGCGGGTTAGTTCATCCAATGCCGAAAAAGGTTCATCCAGCAGGATCACTGGCTGCGGGCTTAAGAGTGCCCGAATAAAAGCTGCTCTTTGCTTCATGCCCCCAGAAAGCTCATGAGGATAGGCATTCTCATAGTCTGCGAGCCCTGCTTTATGAAGCATATCCCTAGCTGTATCAGGATCTGAATTCCCTTTAAGCTCCTGTCCCAGGAGGACATTTTGGAGAATTGTTCTCCATGGCATTAAGGAGGGTGTTTGAGGCATATAGCTGATAGACCCTCGTTTGCCGTTGATTTTCTCACCACTCAGCTGAATCGTGCCATCGTCTGGCAAAAGTAAACCGCCAATCAGATTAAAAATGGTGCTTTTTCCGCTTCCGGATGGACCCAGGATCGAGACAAATTCTCCTTCGTTTATATGAAAGCTCAGATTGCTAAGAACCAGATTTGAATCAAAGCTTTTTGTTAAATGCTCAAGGGATAATTGTATCATTTCCTAACACCGTCCTGTGTTTTCCATTTGACCAGCAAGCGCTCTGCCAAAAGAATAGCTCCAAAAAACAGCAGGCTGAGCACCATGATGGCAAATATGGCTACAAATACACGGTCCGTCCTAAACGAAGAGGAGGCGAGTGTCATATACACGCCTATACCGTTCTTTGCGCCTAGCCATTCCGAAATTACAGATCCCATTACACTGTAGGTTGCAGAAATTTTCAGGCCGGAAAATAAAGACGGAAGTGAATATGGAAGTTCCAATTTCCAAAACAGCTGTCCTTTGTTTGCTCCTGCCATTAGCATATAGTGCTTAAGTTCTCGGGGTGTTTGCCTGAAGCCATCCAAAGCGGCAACTGTAATCGGGAAAAAGCAAACCAATGTGATGACGATCAGTTTTGGAAGAATGCCGAATCCAAACCACACAACCAGCAAAGGGGCCAGAACAATGATGGGTACATTTTGCGATAGAATGAGGAGCGGGTAAATCGACTCCCTTAAAAAAGGCAATAAGTGCAGCAATACGGCTGTAAGCAAGCCGATTCCCGTACCAATCGCAAACCCCAGTAATGAAAGCATGACAGTGGATTGAAGGTGAAGGAGAAAGCCATCCCATCCGGCAACCGCTTCCTGAAAAATTTCAGTCGGCGGCGGCAGCAGCCATGCAGGGACTTCAGCCAGCATGATTGCCAGCTCCCACAGAATGAATAAAAGGAGGAGAACCGCAGCCGGTCTCCATCCTTTCATTAAAACATTTTTCATGGACGGTATTTCTCCGTTAAATCATTCATTTCAATTCCAGTTGGCTGATATAGGATCTTCACCTGTGAAATAACATTGCTGCTTCCTTTTTCAATCATTTTGGTATTCATTTCTGCGACGATTTTCAATAAATGTTCCAGATCGCCCTCCATTGTTGTTTCCAGGGGGTGAACCTCATATTTAACCCCGGATTCCTGTATTACGCTGATGGCTTCGTCAACATATGGTATAACATTTTCCCCATTTTTTGTTTTCGGTATGATTTGAATGCTTACAAGTGCGTTTGCCATTTCATTAACTCTCCTTATTCCGGCAGGAAGTCATTTGTGAAAGCTTTGCCGGCATCTAATTCTTTATCTAAAAGGCCATTTTCATGCATCCACTTTGCATAGTTTTCCCAAACCTCAAGCTTTTGTTCACCCCATCTGGCTGCATCGTCCTGATAACGGGGAGAAAGCCATTCCTGGCTCCTTTTAACCAGTTCGCTATCAAGGTCTGGAGCGTTCTCGAGAAGAATATCAGCTGCTTCATCAGGGTTCTCAATAGCATATTCATAGCCTTTGGATGCCGCTTTGACAAATGCTTTTACGGTATCCGGATTAGTTTGTATCATTTTCTCATTGGTAGCCAATACAGGTGTGTAATAGTCCAGTTTTTCCGAGTAGTCAGTCAGGTAGACCATATTAATCTTTTCCCCTCGCAGCTCGGCTTCTACACCTGTCCAGCCATAATAAATCCATGCAAAATCTATATCTCTCTTAACAGCCGTAAAAAAATCAGCGTCCCCCATGTTGACAATCGAAACTTTCTCAACATCTGCATTCTCTGTTTTCATCAATGACTCGATTACTGATTTTTCAACCGGCGCTCCCCAGCCACCATAAGTTTTCCCTTCAAAATCCTTTGGTGTTTTAATATTTTTATCTGCTGGGGAAGCAAAGCCGGATGTATTATGCTGAATAACAGCAGCGACCGATACGAGCGGAACACCCTGTACCCGGGCTTCCGTGATGCTTTCCTGATAGCTGACACCGAAATCCGCCTTACCCGATGCCGTCAGCTGGTCTGCACCAGCTTCTCCAGGCATAATGATTTCCACGTCAAGTCCTTCCTCTTCAAAATAGCCTTTGTCCTTAGCTGCGTATAAGCCTGTATGATTGGTATTTGGTGTCCAGTCCAGAACAACTGTGACTTTCTTCAATTCTTCTTTGGCCTTTTCTTCGTTTCCCGGCTGTGTTTCTTGCCCATTCCCGGCACAGCCAGCGAGCATTAGGACAGAACAAACAGCTGCCATCCATCTTTTCATCATTAACCCTCCTGTTTGTTTTATGTAGTCTTTTTCCGGAAAGATAATTATAGCTTGCCCTGAAAAAATAAAAACGCCCCGGCATAGATACCAGAGCGCATATAACAAACATTTTTATGTTTAAGAATATGTTCCCTACGCTGGTATGAGCCAGATCAGGTTCAAAGGGTCAACATCTTATGATGAAGTCTCAACCGGCTAAACCAGTTCCCCTACAATTCTTGCTATTCAATTTTAGACAAACAATCTGCAAAAATAAATACCTTCATGAGGCGTTCTATTTTAAAGCTTCTATGACTTTCCTTCACCATTATAACAAAAGGAATAAAAATGGACAGCAAAAAGTTTATAGTTCGTCGGCAAACTTTCGTTTTGGCCGATCCCTCCCCTTATTTGGCCGATAAAATGGCGGTTTTGGCCGTTAAAAAACAGAGATTGGCCGTTTAAACGGTATTTTGCTAAAATTGGCCGGTAAATCAACCGGTTTGGCCGGTATTTTGCTAAAATTGGCCGGTAAATCAAACAGTTTGGCCGGTATTTTACTAAAATCGGCCGATAAACCCTTTTCTGGAAGCTGCAGCCTCCAAGCCATGGCTGATAAAGCCTGCAGTCCAATATCTAAAAAAGCAGTAAATGAAGCATTGTATGACAGGTCATGATTCCATATCTTTTAACCCTGACGAAACAAGGAAATGACTGCGTACAAAAACGGTTTCGACTGAGGTCGGCAATCACCGTTTCCATAATAAAAACCTCCTGTATGAGGTTTTTATTATCTTCCTTTCCAAACCTTCGCAAAAACAAGTGGTTCTGTATAATCCGGCAGTTTCAAGTTTTTTTATTCCATTTCAATCGCCCGGCTTTCCTTCCAGATTTTAAATTTTTCAAGCTCTCCTGTAATTTGGCTTACAGCAAATCCAAGCACAGCTGCATCATCAATGATCCCCATTCCTGCTAAAAAATCGGGTACAAGGTCCACTGGTGAAACAAAGTACAAGATTGAAGCGATAATAAATAGGATCGATTTTTTTGAAATGTGCCTGTAATCTCCTTTTGACCAGGATTTAACCAAGTCAATCAATAGCTGGAAATTTTCCCATATATCACTTAATGAAGATTTATTCTGATTAGCTTTTGTTGTCGCTTTGCTTAGCAATCCTCTTGTTTTTACAGGATCTTCCGCATATCTCTTGGCTCTAGAAGAGAACCTTTTAAAGCCTTCCCGGTAATCTTTTGTTTCCGTCTCTGGCATTGCAATCACTCCTATATTGATAAATGGCGTAAACACATATAATCTATTATTTACCGCATACATAGGAAGACATAAACATTTTATCCTTTGAAAAAGATGGAAATAGTATTTTAGAGGAATAATATATTTCGGAGATGATAACTATGCTTGAAAAATGGCTGAAGGAATCAAGGTATACCGTTATTTTAACTGGAGCAGGTATGTCCACGGAGAGCGGTTTGCCTGATTTCAGGTCTGCTGATAATGGAATGTGGAAAAAGAAGGATCCTGGGAAAATAGCCAGTACAGAAGCTTTAAATCATAATGTGAATGAGTTTATTGAATTTTACCGGCACAGGGTCACAGGCTTAAAGGAATGTAAGCCTCATAAAGGGCACTATATTCTCGCAAATTGGGAAAAAAGGGGCATTCTCCAAAGCATCATTACCCAGAATGTAGATGGATTCCATAGGCTGGCCGGCAGCTGTAATATGGCTGAGCTTCACGGGAACCTGCAAACACTCCATTGCCAGGTATGCAAAAAAGAATATCCGAGTGAGGAATATCTGCACGACCATTATCATTGTACATGCGGGGGAATGCTTCGCCCTTCAATCGTCCTCTTTGGTGAAATGCTTCCTGAACTGGCATTGGATTTTGCTGCAGATGCATCAGAGAAGGCTGAGCTTTTTATTGTGCTTGGTTCATCCTTGACCGTTACTCCGGCCAACCAGTTCCCGTTAATAGCCAAACAAAACGGTGCAAAGCTCGTAATTGTTAACATGGAGCCTACAGATTTTGATTTTTATGCAGATGAAGTTATTCATAACCGGAAAATTGGAGAGGTGCTAGAAGAAATAGATAGAGTCATCTAAGTCTAAAAAGTAAAACTCCGGCTATGCTTTTTTCATTCTTTCTACTATAATGGACAGTGAACCTTGATTTTGCCTATTGTCTTTTCGAATGTTCCTCATGCGATTCGATATAGAAGGAGTGTATATAATGTTAACAAACATTGGAATTCCAGGTTTAATCCTGATTTTGGTCCTGGCACTTATTATTTTTGGTCCAAAGAAGCTGCCTGAGATAGGGAAAGCTTTTGGAGAAACCTTAAAGGAATTTAAAAAGTCTACTCGTGAATTAACAAATGATGATGACGATGATAAAAAGAAAGAGCAGCTTAAATAAGAATGATAGCCGGCTTCAGACCATTTAGGTCTGGGAGCCGGCTTTTTTGTTGTTTCAAAGCTTTTCTAGGTATATATAAAATGGAAAGTAACGGCAAAGAAAAAATAGTTGACGAAACATGTATATACAAGATAAAATGAAAGCGTAAACAGTTCATGTATATACAAGTTGTTTTTCAATAGTCTGAATAACGTCTTTTACTATCCAAGAAAATGGATAGATATGTAGTGAACGAGAAGAATATAGAAGAACCTTACAGCTGTTTTTTCAGAAGAATGAAAACGGTAACAGGAGGAGAGAGAAGAATGAGTGCAAATAAACAGTCAGCCGAGCAAATAGTAGAAGCAATTGGCGGCAAAGAGAATATCGCAGCTGCCACTCATTGTGTGACACGATTACGATTTGCTTTAAAAGATGAAGGAAAAGTCGATAAGGAAAAACTCGAAAATATAGATGTTGTAAAAGGCTCGTTTTCCTCCAACGGTCAGTTCCAGGTTGTCATTGGACAAGGACTCGTTGATAAAGTTTATAAAGAAATGACAGAAGCAACAGGTATTGGGGAATCATCAAAAGAAGAAACAAAAAGTGCAGCTGCCGAGAACTTGAATCCATTGCAGCGAGGCATTAAAACGCTGGCGGATATCTTTATTCCAATCTTGCCCGCCATCGTAACAGCAGGTTTGTTAATGGGTATAAACAATATTATGACAGCGCCTGATATTTTCTTTGATGATCAGTCGTTTGTTGAGGTTTATACGAACTGGGCTGATTTGGCGAGCATCATTAACTTGATTGCCAATACAGCATTCGTATTTCTGCCAGGCTTGATTGGCTGGAGTGCTGTGAATCGATTTGGCGGAAGCCCGCTCTTAGGTATGGTATTAGGTTTAATGCTTGTTCACCCGGATCTTTTAAATGCCTGGGGCTATGGTGCGGCCGAGGAAGTTCCTAAATGGAATCTATTCGGACTTGAAGTAGAAAAGGTAGGCTATCAGGGCCAAGTGCTGCCAGTATTATTTGCTTCATATGTGCTTGCGAAGATTGAAGTGTTTTTACGAAAAAGAATTCCGGATGCATTTCAGCTATTGACTGTTGCTCCAATTGCTTTATTGGTTACAGGTTTCTTATCATTTATTGCTATTGGACCAATCACATTTACAATCGGAAGCTGGATTACAAATGGTGTTGTTGGAATCTTTGATGCTGTTCCAGCCCTTGGCGGTCTTATTTACGGCGGATTATACGCTCCACTGGTTATCACGGGGATGCATCACACATTCCTTGCGGTCGACTTACAGTTAATTGGCAGCATCGGCGGTACATTTTTATGGCCAATGGTTGCCCTGTCCAATATCGCACAGGGGTCAGCAGCATTAGCCATGATGCTGTTAAGTAAAGGAAACGAAAAGGTAAAGGGCCTCGCACTTACTTCATCAATTTCAGCATACTTGGGTGTAACGGAACCGGCAATGTTCGGGGTTAACCTTCGCTTTAAATATCCGTTTTTTGCAGCTATTATCGGATCTGCGATTGCCGGAATATTTATCACAATCAATGGAGTTAAAGCACCATCCATCGGTGTAGGCGGTTTGCCGGCATTCTTCTCTATTTTTGCAGAAAACTGGGGAGCATTCTTCATTGGAATGGGAATTGCACTAGTCGTACCGTTCGTTCTGACAATGGTCTTTTCAAAATTTAAAAAAGCTGAATAAACTTTTGATGCCATGGAATATTTTTGATTCCATGGTATCGCCATTTTTTTTGGTGTACCAATGGAAATTATAAAAATATCGGGGGTGTCAAATGAAGAAGCAATGGTGGAAGGAAAGTGTAGTTTACCAAATCTATCCGCGCAGCTTCATGGATAGCAATGGCGATGGAATAGGAGATCTTCAGGGAATCATTTCGAGGCTTGATTACTTAAAGGAGCTAGGAATTGATGTTGTATGGCTTTCGCCGGTTTATAAATCACCCAATGATGATAATGGCTATGATATTAGCGATTATCAGGGGATTATGAGTGAGTTTGGAACAATGGAAGATTGGGAAGAACTTCTTGAACAGATGCATAAGAGGGGCATTAAGCTCATTATGGATTTGGTTGTAAACCATAGTTCTGACGAGCATATTTGGTTTGCTGAAGCCATTAAATCGAAAGACAATCCATACAGGGATTACTACATATGGCGCCAAGGACAGAATGGAGGAGAGCCCAATAACTGGGGCAGCAATTTTGGCGGCTCGGCCTGGGAATTTGATGAAAATACCGGCGAATACTATTTGCATCTATTTTCGAAAAAGCAGCCAGATTTGAATTGGGAAAATCCTAAACTAAGGAATGAGATCTATAACATGATGACATGGTGGCTTGATAAAGGCATTGATGGATTCAGAATGGATGTTATCAACTTCATATCCAAAGTGGACGGCCTGCCTAATGATAAACCAAAGACTGGCAAAAAATTTGCTTCAGGCAGCAAGTATTACCGTAATGGACCAAGAATCCACGAATATTTGCAGGAAATGAACAAAAAAGCTTTATCCCATTATGATGTGATGACTGTGGGGGAAATGCCGGGCGTTACCCCCGAATGGGCCAGACAGTATACAAGCGAAGACCGGAACGAATTAAATATGGTCTTCCAATTTGAACATGTCAGCCTCGATAACGGGCCAAAGGGCAAATGGGATCTGATGCCTCTTAATTTGCGGGATTTAAAAATGAATCTTACCAAATGGCAAAATGAACTGGATGAGGTTGGCTGGAACAGTCTTTATTTTAATAACCATGATCAGCCGCGCTCCGTTTCACGATTCGGCAATGACAGCAAGTACCGGGAAAAGTCTGCTCAGATGCTTGCAACACTGCTTCACATGATGAAGGGGACTCCCTATATTTATCAGGGGGAGGAAATCGGCATGACAAATGTCCGGTTTGAAAGCATTGATGAGTATAAAGATATTGAAACCCTTCATTTTTATAAAGAAGCGCTCCATGATGGCTGGTCTGAACAGGAGGCCATGAAAAGCATTTATGCAAAAGGGCGTGACAACGCTCGAACACCGATGCAATGGGATTCGTCTAAACATGGCGGATTTACTGAAGGCACTCCCTGGATAAAAGTGAATCCAAATTATAAAAATATTAATGCAGAGAAGGCGCTGAAAGATCCAAACTCTGTTTTTCATTATTATAAAAAACTCATTGAACTCAGAAAGCAATATGACATCATTGTGTACGGCAAATATAACTTAATCCTGGAGGACCATCCAGAAGTTTATGCATTTACAAGATCTCTTGGCGATCAAACACTTCTAGTAGTATGCAACTTCTATGAGGGAAATCCTGAAGTTATCATCCCGGAAGGTTTACTGGAAAGCGAGCATAAGGTGCTGATTGGGAACTATGAAGGTTTGCAGGGGACCGGGGAGATGAGCCTGCGGCCATATGAAGCCCAGGTACTACTTTTTGATAAAAAATACTAAAAACAGGTGTGATTCAAATGAAACAACCTTGGTGGAAAAAAGCAGTCGTATATCAGATTTATCCGAAAAGCTTTAACGATACAACAGGCAATGGGGTGGGGGATATTCCCGGCATCATCGCCAAACTGGATTACTTAAAGGAATTGGGTGTGGACGTCGTTTGGCTCACACCGATTTATAAGTCTCCGCAGCGTGATAATGGCTATGATATTAGCGACTATTTTAGCATCCATGAAGAATATGGAACGATGGAGGACTTCGATAAGCTTCTGGAAGAGGCACATAAACGCGATATTAAAATCATTATGGACATTGTTGTCAACCACACTTCAACAGAGCATGAATGGTTCCGGGAAGCAAAAAAATCAAAAGACAACCCGTACAGGGATTTTTATATTTGGAAGGACCCAAAAGCTGATGGAACTGAACCAACAAACTGGGAATCCAAATTTGGCGGAAATGCATGGGAATATGATGAAACAACAGAACAATACTACTTGCATCTCTTTGACGTGACCCAGGCTGATTTAAATTGGGAAAATGAAGAGCTTCGACGCAAAGTCTATGACATGATGAAGTTCTGGTTTGATAAAGGGGTTGATGGTTTTAGGCTTGATGTAATCAACCTGATTTCCAAGGACCAGCGCTTTCCGGATGATGACGGGGCTATACCGCCAGGCGATGGCAGAAGGTTTTATACAGATGGACCGCGTGCCCATGAATTCATGCACGAAATGAACGAGAAAGTATTCTCTAAATATGACAGCATGACGGTTGGCGAAATGTCCTCCACAACAATCGACCATTGCATCAAATATTCGAATCCTGAGCGTGAAGAACTAAGTATGACATTTAATTTCCATCATTTAAAAGTGGATTATCCTAATGGCGAGAAATGGGCTTTGGCAGACTTTGATTTCGGAGCATTGAAACAGATTTTGTCCAAGTGGCAAGCTGAAATGCATAAAGGCGGCGGATGGAATGCACTTTTCTGGTGTAACCATGACCAGCCCCGGGTTGTCTCAAGATATGGAGATGACCAAAAATATCATCGTGAATCTGCAAAAATGCTGGCAACTACAATCCATATGATGCAGGGAACTCCATACATTTATCAGGGGGAAGAGTTTGGCATGACAAACCCTGGCTTTGACAGCATTGATGAGTACCGTGATGTAGAATCATTGAACATTTATAATATTCTTCGAGAAAAGGGGAAGTCTGACAGGGAGATTATCGAGATTTTAAAAAGCAAATCCCGTGATAACTCCCGTACGCCTGTCCAATGGGATACAACTGAAAATGCTGGCTTTACAGAAGGAACCCCGTGGATTAATGTAGCTTCCAATTACACGGAAATCAATGCAGAAAATGCGATAAAAGACCTGGACTCTGTTTTTTATCATTATAAAAAACTAATCCAGCTCCGAAAGCAATATGACATAATCACTTCTGGTGATTATGAATTAATTTCCGAGGAGCACCCTGATGTATTTGCCTATATTCGTAACGGTGAAAATGAGAAGCTCCTTGTGATAAATAATTTTTATGGTAAAGAAACCTCATTTAAAATGCCGGATGCAGTTAATTTAGAAGGATACAATTCAGAAATATTGCTATCTAATTACGAGGGTTCACCTTCGGCAGCGGACGAAATCAAATTGCGTCCATATGAATCAGTGACTTACTACTTGAAAAGATAAATGGGAAAATCCTCCTGCAAATGAGGCTGCAGGAGGATTTTTGTTATGGAAAGGCACTTATCAACGAAATTTTTGATATATCAACGAAATCATTTTTATAGCAAATGCTACGCCCGGAAGCAGTTTAAAATAGCATGCCGGCAATCGCGGCACTTAGCATGGATGCGAGGGCTCCGGCTGCAACAGCTTTAAGCCCAAGACGTGCAATGTCCGGTCTGCGATTAGGAGCTAATCCTCCAAGTCCTCCGAGAAGGATTCCCAATGAAGAGATATTGGCAAATCCGCAAAGGGCAAAGCTGATAATTGCCACAGTTTTGTCAGATAAATTTGGAATTTCCGGTGCAAAAGCGGAGTAAGCGACGAATTCATTCAAAATTAATTTTTGCCCGATAAAGTTTCCTGCCTGAACGGCTTCCTCCCATGGGACCCCGATCGCAAATGCAAGCGGAGAAAAAATATAGCCGAGAATGGTTTCAAGGGTCAAGCCGCCAAATCCAAACAATCCGCCAACCCAGCCTAGCAGCCCGTTAATTAAGGCAACCAGAGCAATAAACGCCAGCAGCATTGCACCAATATTCAAAGCAAGTTCCAGGCCAACACTGGCTCCTTTTGCCGCTGCGTCAATAACATTGGCGGAGTCGCTGTCCACTTCCATATCGAACTCCTTTGGTTCTTCTTTTTCTTCTGTTTCAGGAAGCATTATTTTTGCCAAAATTAATCCCGCTGGAGCAGCCATAAAGCTGGCTGCAAGCAGATATTCCAATGGCACTCCAAGCAGGGAGTAACCAATCAGAACTGAACCGGCAACAGATGCAAGGCCACCGGTCATGACAGCAAATAACTCTGATTTCGTCATATTTGCGATGTAAGGGCGTACGACGAGCGGGGCCTCCGTTTGCCCCACAAAAATGTTCGCTGCAGCTGACATGGATTCAGCCTTTCTGGTTCCTAGAAGCCACGAAAGTGCGCCACCCAAAATTTTAATGAAAAACTGCATGATCCTTAAATAATAAAGGACAGAGATTAATGAGGAAAAAAAGATAACGACCGGCAGAACCTGAAAGGCAAACACAAATGCAATTCCTGACTCTTCTGTAAATAGGCCGCCAAATAAGAAGTTAATTCCCTGATTGGCATAATTTATAATGTCATTTACTTTCATAGTCAGCCAGTTCAGTGCATTTTTGCCGGCTTCCCACTTTAATACCAGGAAGGCAAAAATCAGCTGAATCGCAAGCCCGCCGGCAACAGTCCGCAAATTAATTGCCTTTTTATTGTTCGAAAGCAGGAATGCGATACCCAAAACGACAATGATGCCGAAAATTCCCCAAAGAAAATTCATTTTTTTACACCTCTTATACTATGTAGTATTTCTTGCACGAGACTGGACGGATTGAGTCAGCAGTACTCCTATTCCCAAAAAACTCCGCCTTGAAGCTTAATAGTTGTATTATGTGCAAAAGGTGCAAAATCATGAATAATAAAATAATGCCTATATAGTGGCTATTAAACAAAAGGCTCTGTTAAATCGGCCTTCGACTTCCGCTCCCAGGTACTAAGAAACAGCGGACGGTCCGGTAGCCTTCTCGGCGTGAACACCTGCGGGTCCCCTTTGACTCGCGCTTCCCGCATTAATTTTAATAAGCATCCTTGAATAAACAACACCGCACGAAGAAAATGCAAGTACATGTTCGAGGATTTCGTGCCTTCTTCTCCAATCAACAGTGTTCCAAAATCAATAATGAAATGGAACATAGCAAAAAAAAGATGAGCCCCATGACTCATCACTTAGTATTTTTTTCGATATATTCAAATAAAAAAGACTGCCCGTTTCTATAAAAACGGGGATCATAAATCCCAAGCCGTTCATCATCATCAACGAGTACGACAAACGGGGACCATTCATAAAGGGTTTTAGCTTCAGGGCGCTGCGAGAACAATTTGTCCAAATCGGCGGTTTCGTTTGATTGCAGTACGTACTGTTTTTCTTTTTCTTGAAACAAATTATCATTATATATGATAACTTCATCTTCATTTTTGGTAATGACTGAATACGTCCATGGAACAAAACCAGCAGACAAGGCTATTTGATGGTATTGGCCATCGTATTGTTTATATAGTAAGAAGCCTTGCGTGCTTTGGACAATTACATGCAGAAGGATGAATGCCCACGCCATTTTGTAATAGTAGGGTGATTTTAGCTTATTTCTTTTTGAAAAGATAAAGGCTGTTCCCATTATGATCCAAATGACTAAATCGACAATTGGAATTGTGCCAAACGTAATCCGCATATTTGAAAAAGGTTCCAAATAGCCAGTTCCCCAAGCATTGAACAAATCACTGGTATTATGTATGAAAACGGCTAGCAATCCAAGCAGGAAAAGCTTCTTATCCTTTACTTTGAAAAGCAAAAGGGATAAAAGGAAAAATAAAAATGCCCAAATGGGAGTCAGAAAAACAGAATGGGTAATCCCCCTGTGCCACATTTGATACAGCCCCTCAGTGTCCCAGAGACGTGAAATAACATCTATATCAGGAATTTGGCTGGCACCGACAGCAGTCAGCAAGTAAGCCCTTTTATGATTTTTGTCCATGGTTCTTTTATCCACTGCACCGTAAAGGCTCAGGCCGAATAATGTATGTGTAATCGTATCCATGATTCCGCCTCCTTTGCTATCATATTTGTTTTAATTATTATAATCCTGAAAATGGAATATAAAAAGAAATAAGCAAATCTTAAATGCATTGCAAACTTTACTCGCGCGCGATAGAATTGAAGGTATTGCAATAATTAACATAGATTTACCCAATCATTGCTTTTATAACAAATTTTCATATAAGTAAGAGAGGAACTAATATGTCCAAAAATTTTAATGATGAAGTTTTATCCCGCCGCACTTTTGCGATTATCTCCCACCCGGATGCCGGGAAAACAACGCTGACTGAAAAACTTCTGTTATTCGGGGGAGCCATTCGGGATGCTGGTACGGTAAAAGGTAAAAAGACTGGTAAATATGCGACAAGTGACTGGATGGAAATCGAAAAGCAGCGTGGAATTTCGGTTACCTCCAGTGTGATGCAGTTTGAATATGAAGGTGCCCGTGTAAATATCCTGGATACTCCTGGCCACCAGGATTTCAGTGAAGATACGTATCGTACATTGACTGCTGTTGACAGCGCAGTAATGATAATTGATTCTGCTAAAGGAATTGAGGAGCAGACGCTCAAGCTGTTCAAAGTCTGCCGTATGAGAGGTATTCCAATCTTTACCTTTATGAATAAGTTGGACCGCCAGGGGAAGCCGCCTTTGGAATTGCTAGCTGAATTGGAAGAAGTAATGGGGATTGAGTCATATCCTATGAACTGGCCAATTGGGATGGGAAAAGAGTTCCTTGGCATTTATGACCGATTTAACAACCGAATTGAACAATTCCGTGTGGACGAAGAGGACCGCTTTGTCACCTTGAACGAAGAAGGTGAAATCGAGGGGGATCATTCCTTAAAGGACTCAGGCCTGTATGATCAAACTCTTGAAGAAATTATGCTTTTAAATGAAGCGGGCAATGAATTTTCCAGAGAGCGCATTGCTAACGGGGAACTGACACCTGTATTTTTCGGAAGTGCCTTGACCAACTTTGGTGTACAGACGTTTTTGGAATCATACCTTCAATTTGCACCGCCGCCTCAGCCGCGGAATTCAACAGCAGGTGAAATTGATCCGCTATCAGAAGAGTTTTCCGGCTTTATATTTAAGATTCAGGCAAATATGAACCCTGCACATCGCGACAGGATTGCATTTTTAAGAATCTGCTCCGGGCAATTTGAACGAGGTATGGCAGTTAATATTCCAAGGATCGGAAAATCCATCAAGCTAGCACAGTCCACACAATTTATGGCGGATGACAGAAGCACCGTGGATTCGGCTGTAAGCGGAGATATTATCGGCATTTATGATCCGGGAACATACCAGATCGGGGACACCTTAACAGTCGGGAAAAATAACTTTCAATATGAACGTCTTCCGCAGTTTACACCGGAGCTCTTTGTAAAAGTAACTGCAAAGAATGTTATGAAGCAAAAACACTTTCATAAAGGCATTCAGCAGCTGGTGCAAGAAGGTGCAATCCAGCTCTTCAAAACTGTAAAAATGGAAGAATACCTATTGGGAGCAGTCGGACAGCTGCAATTCGAAGTGTTTGAGCACCGCATGAAAAATGAATACAACACAGAAGTGTATATGGAAAGACTCGGCTCAAAAATTGCACGCTGGGTGGAAGGCGATGACGTAAACGAAAATCTCTCCAGTGGAAGAAGCCTGCTTGTCAACGACCGCTATGACAAAAAAGTCTTCCTATTTGAAAATGACTTTGCACTAAGATGGTTCCAAGAAAAAAATCCGAATGTCAAATTATATAATCCAATGGATTCACAATAAGAAAGCGGGTCTCTTAAGGGGGCCCTTTTTTCCTTTGAGTCCGGATTGGGTGGGGAAATTAGAGAGGTAGAGTTAGCAAAACTGGCGCTTAAAGAAGCTGAAAATCGCGCACCCCAGAACGCCCGGGCGAAAACGAAAGAAAGCCGCGAATAAAGGGAGCCTCCCCGTATGAAATCCATTCAATTCCTATATATTCCTCTAACAGTACACTTGACATTGCCTCAAATAGATAATATATTATTAACACATACGCTTTAACGCTAAAAAGCGTTTAAGTTTAAAAGTCGTATACTCAATTAAAAGAAAATAAATCTTGTCCGCAGATCACGAGACTAATTGCCGGCAGCAAATAGAGACTGGATGGGTGCTGAAAATCCAGGCAGCAATTGGTTGAATTACAACTGCATTGAAAAGGGCAAAGTTTTTTAAAGAGGATAAGCTATATTTTGGGGCTTATCAATTAGGGTGGTACCGCGGAGCTCCTTCGTCCCTATAGGCGAGAGGGCTCTTTTTGTTTGCTTAAACTTACAGTTATGCATAGGAGGAATACATCATGCACCAAGATCAAGCAGCATTGCGTTTGAAGCCGTTGGAGGCATTAATTGTTACTTTAATTATTTTGGGCGGTATCAGTTATTCTATTATTTTTGCAGGGGCAGTACCGCATATTCCGGTAGTTTTGGCGATTATGGGGTTATTTGCTTTTGGGTTATTAAAAAAGGTATCTGTGAAAGAGCTCGAGAAGGGGCTAGTTGAAGGAGCCAAGTCCGGGCTAGGAGCAATTTTCATCTTTTTCTTCATCGGAATGCTAATCAGCAGCTGGATGGCGAGCGGAACCATTCCTACTTTTATATACATGGCTCTTGAAGCTGTTAATGGAAAGTTCTTTTATGCAATTGTATTTGTGGTAGCATCTGTGATAGGGATGAGCATTGGAAGCTCGCTGACAACAGCTGCTACATTGGGCGTTGCCTTTATGGGCGTCAGCACAGCTTTAGGACTTTCAGAAGCTATTACCGCAGGAGCTGTTATTTCCGGAGCGTTTTTTGGGGATAAAATGTCGCCATTATCTGATACAACCAATCTGGCATCATCAACTGTAAAGGTGGACTTATTTGACCACATTAAAAATATGGCATGGACGACAGTTCCTGCTTTCACTATTTCCCTGGTGCTTTTCGCTGTATTGTCACCAGGTGAGGCTGCGTCAGATTTCACAAAAATTTCTCACCTGAAAGCAACTTTGCTGGATCAGGGGCTGATTCACTGGTATTCTCTGTTGCCATTTGCCATCCTGACTGTTATGGCCATAAAAAAAATATCAGCAATCATCACACTTTCAGCAGGAATTTTATCTGCGCTGCTAATAGCAGCTTTCGTACAAAATAGCTTTGGAGTTCAAAAAGTAATGTCATTGCTTTTTTCAGGATATGTTTCAGAGAGCGGTTCAGAGGAAGTCGATACATTATTATCAAGGGGCGGAATGGAAAGTATGATGTTTTCTATTTCTCTTGTATTGCTTGCTCTTTCTATGGGTGGATTATTCTTTAAGCTGGGTATTCTGCCAGCATTGCTGGAGGGAATCAAAGTCATGTTGAATCGTGTGCCTGCACTGATTGCTTCTGCAGCCGGAACAGCAATCGGTATTAATTTCCTGCTTGGCGAGCAGTATCTTTCCATTCTTTTGACAGGCAATGCCTTCCGGGAGCCATTTGAAAAAGCAGGCCTGCATACGAAGAATCTATCCAGAATTCTTGAAGACGCGGGAACTGTGGTTAATCCTTTGGTGCCATGGAGTGTTTGCGGTGTTTTCCTTACAGGCGTCTTAGGGGTGGAGACAGCTGTCTATCTTCCGTTTGCATTCTTCTGTATGCTAAGCCCAATTATAACTTTAATTTACGGGTTGACTGGTATAAAAATTACTAGAACCAATGAAAAAGCAGCTGCATAAAGCTGCTTTTTTCAATTTTCAAAGAAGGAATGGTGTGTCACTTTTTTGACACATTTCAGAGCACACTCATTGCTTGCATCGTGTTAATAGCTCTTATATAGTTAAAATGGGAATATCCGTATATTTGTTTTCCATTATGTAAATCGTAAAATCCGAAATTCACTAAACAGGATCCGTACAGGCAGCGGGTACTGTCATTTAGCTAGTGCCAACGAAAGGAGCAGCATGAGTGCGTATAAGTGATTTTTCTATAAGAAGGCCAATTTTTACATTGGTATCGATGTTTTTAGTACTTATTTTAGGGGTTGTGTCCCTTTTAAATATTCCATTAAAACTCATACCTGATATCAATCCGCCAGTTGGTGTCGTTGTTACTTCCTACCCGGGGGCAAGCCCTGAGGAGGTTGTTGAAAAAGTAACGAAGCCATTGGAAGAAAACTTGGCTACATTGCCGGGAATTAAAACGCTGACCTCCACCTCGCAGGAAAGCGCCAATTTTATCTTAATGCAGTTTTCATGGACAACGGATATTGATGAAACCCAAAGTGAGGTCATCCAAAGGCTGGATCAAACACAGCTGCCGGAAGATGCAGATGATCCGCGGTTTATGAAATTTGATCCATCACAGTTTCCTATTATTCAATTATCTTTGAGTGCGGATGAAGAATCCCAGACTTTAAGAAAACTTGCTGAGGAACTGAACCTGGAATTGACGAAGGTTGAAGGTGTGGCCAGTGTCAATATGTCAGGTACAGCCATTAAAGAAGTCCGGGTGGAGCTTGACCAGGAAAAATTAAAAGATTACAAACTAAGCCAGGCTGATGTTGTTGATGTTATTCAGTCAAATAATATTTCCATGCCAGGTGATCCGGTATTAACAGAAGGTAAAGAGCTGACCACAAGAATCATCAGCAGTTTAGATTCACTTGATATATTGAAAGAACTTACTGTTACTGTTAATCCTGCTACTGGTGATAAAGTAAGTCTGCAGGATATAGCGGAGGTACAATTAACCAATCAGGACGATAGAACGATTACGCGGACTAATCAGTCACCATCTGTTTTATTAAGTGTTCTTCAGCAATCTGATGCAAATACAGCAGAAGTTTCAGAAGAGTTTATTAAGAAACTGGATGATCTTTTGGATCAGGAACAATATGAAGGCATTGATTCTGAAGTCCTTTTTGACCAGGGAGATTACATCAATTTGGCAATAGGGAATATTTCTAACTCGCTGCTTCTGGGCGGACTTTTTGCCATGATTGTGCTCTTTTTCTTTTTGAAAAATGTTAAAAGTCCGCTAATCATTGGCATATCTATTCCTTATTCAGTTATTTTTACGTTTGTCCTGATGTACTTTTCAGATTTCACATTGAATATTATGACTTTAGGCGGTTTGGCGCTTGGAATCGGAATGCTTGTCGATAACGCAATCGTGGTTATCGAAAATATTTACCGACATTTATCTATGGGGAAGGATCCGAAAACGGCCGCAAGCGATGGCGCGAAAGAAGTTGGCTCTGCAATCACTGCTTCTACTTTGACTACTGTTGCCGTGTTCCTTCCTGTTGTCTTTATAACAGGAATCATTGGGGAATTGTTTACAGAATTTGCGCTGACCATCTCCTTTAGCCTCTTTGCTTCTTTAGTAGTGGCTCTAACGGTTGTCCCTACGCTTGCCAGCCGTTTACTTAAAGCGCCTAAAACGAACCTTGAAGCTAAAAGGCAGGAATCTGGCTTAATGCGTTTACTTGAAAGATCCATCAAATGGTCATTGCGGAACCGCGCTGTGGTTATTGCGATTACAATGTTGCTCTTGGCAGCAGGAAGCTTTGGATTAACAACAGTCGGAACGCAGTTTCTTCCTAATACGGATGAAGGATTTTTTACTGTCCGTATGGAACTTGAAAACGGAACAGCTTTGTCCGAAACAGAGAAAGTCATTGATGCTGTAGAGGAAGCAATAAAGGATGAGGATGAGGTTGATACATATGTCAGCCTGATTGGAACCACACAGGAGGGTTCCTTCCGCGGCTCTACGAATGCCAATATTGCGGAGCTCTATATTAAAATGAAAGAATTGGATGAGCGCGATAGATCAACATTTGAATTTGTTGACGATGTGAAAAAGGATTTGGAAAAAGCAGCATCCAAAGTAAATGAAAGTGCAGACCTTTCATTCAATATGCAGTCCTCATCAGGAACTGCACCAAATACTTTAACCTTTAGTGTGAGGGATACGAATCCAAATCGCTTAAATGAGAATGTAAACAAAATATATAGTGCCTTAAAAGACCTTGACGATGTTACAGAATTGACTACTGATCTTATGGATACCGTTGAGGAAATCCAAATAACGGTGGACCGCGAAAAGGCGCTGGAGCAAGGTTTGGCTCCTGCTCAAATCGCTATGGCCGTAAATGATGTGACGCGCGGCAATCGTGCAACACAAATGATAGATGATGAAAACAATATTTATGGCGTATTTGTTGAATATGATAAAGAAATAACACAGGATATCGATAACCTGAAGACGTTGCTTATTAAAAAAACAGATGGTAATTATGTTGCTTTAGATGAAGTAACGAATATTGAGCGGGGAGAAGGGCCGGTCAATATCCAGAGGATCAACCAGCAGGATGCTGTCCAATTCACGTTGAAATATAAATCCTCGACAAATATGGGGGCCATTTCAAAAGAGGTGGATAAAGAAATTGCCGATCTCGAACTGCCTGAAGAAACAGAAGTTGTATTTAGCGGGGACCGGGAGTTGCTTGAATCCTCTATTGATGACATGGCACTGGCCTTTATCCTGGCAATCGTATTTATTTACCTTGTCATGGCAGCTCAGTTTGAGTCATTGAAATATCCGTTTGTGATAATGTTTACTGTTCCTCTTATGATTATTGGTGTGGCCGTCGCTCTGACAGCAACTCGCACACCAATTAGCTTAACGGCAATCATTGGGATTATTGTACTTGCAGGTATTGTAGTCAATAATGCGATTGTCATTGTAGACTATATTAATCAAAAGAAAGAAAGTGGCCTTAAGACCTATGATGCCATTGTTGTATCAGTGAAAGACCGGGCAAGGCCAATCCTTATGACAGCTTTAACAACTATTCTTGGTTTGGTTCCTCTTGCCTTGGGAATTGGTGAAGGAACAGAAATCAACCAGCCAATGGGAATCACTGTCATAGGCGGTTTAATCAGCAGTACCTTCCTTACATTGTTTGTCATACCAGTTGTATACAGCTTCTTTGACAAAGATACAAGACGATTAAATAAAATGTATGCGACACCTGAAGGCCATTTAGTGCCGGCGTATTTGCTTGAAGAAAGGGTGGAACGCGAAGAACGGCAAGAAAGAGATTCAGAACAGGATAGCAAACAGCTTCCCGCTGCGGAGACTCGGCCATACAGCAGAAACGATATGGCGGCTATGCTAGAAGAACTATTGAAAATTGTAAAAGAGGAAGAAAAAGAACAAAAAAATCAGGACCGGGAGGAAGAATCTCGATAATAACAAGCCCCCTTTCATTTGGATTTTTTGGTTTTTCTGGGGAGACCTGAATGAATTAGTTAAGTAGCACTAGGTTGATTGGAGCGGAAGGTGCGTGATCCTCGAAAATGCATTCGCATTTTCTTCGTGCGGTGAATATTCGAGGATGCTTATTCAAAGTCCTGCGGGAGGAGAGGGACAGGTGACCCCACAGGCGCTTAAGCGCCGAGGAGGCTCACCGCACGCCCCGCAGTTCGCTGAGCATCCTGGAGTGGAAATCAACTGGCTAGTTTAACAAAGGCTGTCCTTAAAGGACTTTTTAAGTGGCCTCTTCAACTGAAAGGGGCTTTTTTTTTTGAAGCAGTTTGTGACCGGTAAATCAATCCAATAGTCCGGTATATACATGATTATCCGGTAAAATAACACCTCATTTGTTACTAGCTACTACATGAATGATTTTTCTTTATAATGGCATAATACTTGTCAATACGCTTTTAGGAAAATAATTGGAAATAAAACAGATAATTGGCTTATGAAAAGAGCACAATAATACTATCGACTTGTAGCTGGTGATAAATGAATGAAAAAACTCAGTAAACTAGAAGCGGTTTTATGGAGCATTGCCTTGCCCGGTTTTAGCCAATTATTAATTGGGCAGCTTTGGAAAGGAACCTTATTTGTCGCTCTTGAATTTATCATAAATGTATACAGTCATTTTAATTCCGCCATTATGTACAGTTTTATGTGGGAAATTGACAAGGCTGAACATGTACTTAATTTTCAATGGCTTATGTTTTATCCTTGTCTGTATATGTTTGCGATGTGGGATGCTTACCGAAGTGCAATGCCAGAAAAAGAACAATTATCTTTTCTTCCATTTGTGTTCGGTGCTTATTTTGTAACTGTAGGCCTAATGTACTCAACCAAGCTTACCATCTTTGGTATACGATTTGGACCAGTCTTTCTGCCTATGCTTTTTGTTATTCCAGGTCTATTAACAGGGTTTATCATTAGATGGATTCTTTTAAGATGGAGGAAGGATCCTGTCCAAAATTAAGGCTGGAAGGCCAATCCTAATTAAGGGCTTTAACACACCATTCACAGAGGTGCTGTTAAAGCTTTTTTATATTTGGGCTCTGTTAAATTTGCCTATTGAGTTCACTCCAGAAGCTCAGCGAACCGCGGGCAGCCCGAGGATCTCGCTCTCCAGACGGTTCGATCAACAGAGGTGCCAAATTAACAATGAGCTTTAACAGATCCTATTTTTAAAAAATAAAAATTTTTAACACCCCCACAAACACCCCTCCCACTTCCGTACACTTGTAATGAATAAAGCGGGCCGCTTAAAAAAATCATGAGGTGAAAGACATTGAAATTTTTATCCAATAAAGAAATGAATAAAATCGCTAAAAGTACACTGGCATTAGTAATTGCAGGTACATTCACATTCTCAGCTACAAGTGCATTTGCAAATGAAAATAATAATGAAACTAATCTTGAGACAGTTGAGTTAAATAGCGAAACTGCAGCAGAAGCAGAGGTTACGACTGTAACTGAAACTGACGCAGCTGAAGCAATAGAAAAAGCGGAAGGACAGCTGGAAGAGATTGAAGCTGAAACTCCATCCCTATTACCTGGAAGCTTCTTCTACTTTGCGAAGCTTACATTGGAAAAAATTAAGCTTGCCCTTACTTTTGATGAAGTAAAAGAAGCTAAGTTACTCGCTACATATGCTGCTGAGCGTCTAGCAGAAGCAGAAGCCCTTTTTGCTGAAGGCAAAGAAGAAGAAGCTCTTGAAGCAATAGAAAAAGCATTAGAACATATTGAAAATGCAGATAGCATTGTTGATGATGAGAAAGAGTCAGACAGCGAAGAACCAAAATCAGACGAAGAAAATTCTGATGATGAAAATAAAGAAGACGAACCAGCTAATGAAGATGAACCAGCTGATGAAGATGAAACAGTTGAAGAAGATGTTGCAGTTGAAGAAGATGTTGCAGTTGCAGAAGATGAAACAGTTGAAGAAGATGTTGCTTTAGATGATGAAGTAGTTGCAGAAGAAGATTCAGTGGAAGAGGTTAAAGAGATTCTTGCTCAGAATATTATTTCCCTCAAAGCAAATTTGGCTAAATTTACAGAAAGATTTGATGAAAATCACCCTGCGATTCTGGCAATGGAAAAGAATATTGCAAAGTTCACTAAAAAATGGGCTGATAAGTTAGCAAAAATAGAAGAAGAGTCAGAAGAAGTAACGGAAGAAGAGCCGGTAACAGTTGAAGAACCAGCAACAGATGATGTTGCAGTTGATACTGAAACAGAAGAAACAGTAACTGAAGAGACAGTCACTGAAGAGGAAGAAACTGTTGTTGCACCAGTAAAGGTATCAAAAGCAGAAAAGGATGCTGCTAAGGCTGAAAAGAAACAAGCCCATGCTGAAGAAAAAGCTCTAGAAGCTAAAAAGAGAGAAGAAGCCAAGCAAGCTCGTGCAGAGGCTAGAAAAGCAGAAAAAGAAGCACGCGAAGCAGCTAAAAAAGCGGCAAAGGAACAGCAAGCTAAAAAAGTCCAAGCAAAACAAGATGAAGCAAAGAGCAATGGCAGCAAAGGGAAAGAAAAAGCAGAAGAAGCTAAGGGCCAAGGGAAAGAGAACAAAGGAAACAAGCAATAAAAGCATGAACAAAAAGGAAAAGAAAGCACATGGAGGCTTTCTTTTCCTTATCCTATAGCCACCCTTAAAAAAACAGTCTGGACATCGTATGATATAATGTGTTTTGAAAAGAGGTGAGGCTAATGCTAAGTTTATTGTTCATGGCGAAAAAGCGTAAAAGAACGCTGGAAGAAACGGTAGAGTTAATACAGCAGGGGGATACAGTATTACATAATGAGCTAATCGAGTCGTATAAGCCGTTTATTGCTAAAACAGTTTCGTCGGTTTGCAAGAGATATATTCATGAATCTGATGATGAATTTAGCATTGGCCTCATTGCTTTTAATGAGGCGATCCAAAAATATAGTCAGGATAAAGGCAGTTCACTGATCAGTTTTTCAGAAGTACTGATAAAAAGACGAGTGATTGATTATATTCGCAAACAATCCAAATATCAAAACCTTAGTTTTAATGGAGGGGCAAATTTGGATGAAGACGAAACAGCAGGTTCAACGATTGAAGATGAATTGTCTATTGAAGACTTCAGGAAGAAAACGGATGAGGAGCTCAGAAGAGAAGAAATCCTCCAGTTTACCCAAATTCTTCAGCAATTTGATCTTTCCTTCGCCGACCTGATTGAGCAGTCGCCGAAACATGCTGATGCACGGAAAAATGCAATGGCTGTTGCCGGGATTCTCGTTGAAAATGATGAACTTAAAACCATCCTTCTTGAAAAGAAACGGCTTCCGATTAAGCAGTTGGAAGGGTATGTATCGCTTAGCAGGAAGACAATAGAGAGAAACAGAAAGTACATAATTGCCATCTCACTTATATTAGCTGGTGATTATGTTTATTTAAAGGATTATATCAAAGGGGTGTTGGAAACGTGAAAACAGGTATTATTATGGAAATTAACGAACGTTTTTTAACGCTGTTAACCCCGGAAGGAGAATTTCTGCGTGCTCGTAAACAGGATCGGGCATACGTAATTGGACAGGAAATTGATTTCTTCCCAATCGAACAAAAAAGCGGAAAAAAGTCATCTTCTCTATCTATTTTTAATGTATTTAGAGGTAAGGCCGTGTTTGCAGCAGCTTTTGCGATCATGTTAGCAGTCGTTTCTTTTCTGCCTTTTTATCAAAGCAATGAAGTTTATGCCTACATGTCGATTGACGTTAATCCAAGCATTGAATTAGGGGTCAATGAGAAGTATCAGGTAATCGAGCTCGTGCCTTACAATGAAGATGGAGAGCGCATTATCCAAAAGATTCAAGACTGGAAAAAGGAAGACATCCAGTCTGTAACAGACAAGATCCTCTTTCAATTAAAGGACCAGGGCTACTTGGGGGAAAATAAAGAGATTGTTATTGCAGCCGTTTATACAGAGGAGAAAATAGAAGAGGATGACCGCTTGCAGGCAGAGTTAATAGAAATAAAAAAAGCTGCACAAAAAGAGCAGCTAGAAGTTACGTTATTTGAAGCAAGTGAAGAAGATAGAAATACGGCAATTGAAAAAGGGCTGACAACTGGGGTATATAAAGAAAATAAATTAAAGGCTGACAGTAAGAAGCCATCAGAAAAAGATAAACCGGCGTCTGCCAATCAGCCAAAAGAGAAAAACAGCATCTCTAACAATAGTAAGAAACCTGCTGAAATTCCGCCTGGCCAATTAAAGAAGCAGGAAAAACCTGCAGTAAATGAGGGAAAGCTGAATGAAAAGAAAGAAAAGACAGCTGCTCCGGGACAGACAAAGAAAAATGAGAAGCAGGAAAGTAAGCAAAATACCAGCAGAAGTAATAATGGGAATAATGATTTAGAGTATAAAAGCAAAGCAAACAGTAAAAAAGGAAATGACGAAAAAAAAAATAAACAAAACGAACGGTCCAAACATAACGAAAATAACGGAAACGGGAATAACCCTGAGAAACAACAAAAAGATAAAGAAAAAGATAATCATGGTAAAAAGTAAAGTCCGGAATTCTCCGGACTTTTTTCCATTTATATGAAGTTTTTATTGATTGTTTTGGCCGGACATTTGAGCCTGAGCTTGCTGAACAAGTCTCTTAGTAATTTCTCCGCCCACAGATCCGTTTGCCCGGGATACTGTATCAGAGCCTAATTGAACACCAAATTCCTGGGCAATTTCATATTTTACCTGGTCCATGTATTGCTCGATTCCAGGAACTAATAGTTTATTGCTGCTTCTTGCCATCGTATTCAACTCCTTTTTATTGGTCTACAGAGTTTTCTATTGCCTCTGTATTTGTAGTATGAATAAAAAGGGGAGTTTCATAAGTGGTAATATTTCGGCATAAACAGCTTTTCTATTTTTCGCCTGCCGCTTCTAAAAGAACATCTGCTATATGGACCGCATTAACCTTGCCGGTTAGCCCTTCACGTTCAATACCAAGCTTCATTTGCAAAAGACAGCCAGGATTAGCGGTAACAATGGCTGCAGCGTTTGATGATTTTGCATGTACCATTTTATGATCAAGTATTTGCATAGACATCTCAGATTCGACAATATTATAAATGCCAGCAGAACCGCAGCATCTGTCAGAATCCTTCATCTCTGTAAACTCAATCCCTCTGATTGCTTTTAGCAGGGTGCGGGGAGCTTTGTCGGTCTTCATAACGTTCCGCAGATGGCAAGAATCCTGATAGGTAATCACCTGGCTTGGGAGTTCAAGCTTAACATTCTTATGGAAGTCAAGTTCATAGAGAACCTCGCTGATATCCTTTAGCTTTGCAGAAAAATCCCTAGCCCTGTCAGCCCATTGCGGATCATCCTGGAGAAGATGTCCATAATCAATAAGGAAAGCCCCGCAGCCGCCAGCATTAGTTATAATATAATCCACATCCAGCTTTTCAAAAGCTTCGATATTCCTTTTTGCAAGCTCTTTGGCAGATTGCTTTTCACCGCTATGTCCATGAAGCGCTCCGCAGCACGCCTGATCTTCCGGGATAATCATTTCACAGCCAGCGAGCTGAAGAAGCCTCAATGTTGCATGATTGGTTTTCATAAACATAGTATCCATCAAACAGCCGGTAAAAAAAGCGGCTGTCTTTTTGGGAACACCTGAGGCTGAAAGATAGGAAGATCTATTTTTCAGTTCTTTCATAGTAGGAACTTCAGGCAGCACTTTTTCCATCGCCGCGAGATTTTCCGGCAGCCATTTAAGCATTCCTGTTTTTCTAGCGAATGATTGGAGCCCTGACCGCTGATAGAAACCCAAAAGCCCTGTAGCCGCCCGCATCCGGTTCTGATGGGGGAAGAGCTCATTGAAAACAAGATTCCGGACTGCTTTTGCGGCGAGTGAGTGTTTTTTATTCTGATTTATAATATCTCTGGCTTCCTCCAGCAGATGGCCATATTTCACACCTGATGGGCATACAGGTTCACATGCGCGGCAGCCAAGACAAAGGTCAAGTGAGCGCTCAACATCTTCATCAGGTTCAATCAGTCCATCCGCTACAGCTTTCATCAGGGCAATCCTGCCTCTCGGGGAATGTGTTTCTTTAAAACCGGACTCAACATAAGTAGGGCAGGAAGGAAGGCAAAACCCACAGCGCATACAATTTAATAGCTCATCCTCATTCATGCGGTTCTTAAATTCTTCCTGAATGATTGTTTGTTCTTTTGCCGTCGTCATTTTGTAACCACCACTCGTTTTCTGCTATCCTTGGCAAATACCTTGCCGGGATTCAAGATATTATTTGGGTCAAGGGCAGCCTTTACAGCCTTCATCGCTGCAATTCCTTCTTGGCCAAGTTTGAGTTCAAGATAAGGTGCTTTCATAACGCCCACTCCATGTTCACCTGTTATCGTACCGCCAAGTTCAATAGCTTTGATGAAAATCTCTTCAAATGCTTTCTCTACTCGCTCCATTTCGTCGTGATCTCTGGCATCTGCAGGGCAGGTTGGATGCAGGTTTCCATCGCCTGCGTGGCCGAAAGTGCAGATAGATAGCCTATATTTATCTGAGATTTCATTTATGGCTTTAACCATTTTGGCGATTTCCGATCTTGGGACTGTCGCATCTTCGAGAATGGTTGTCGGTTTTAGCCGGGCTAGGGCTGATAAAGCAGCCCGGCGTGCAGTTCTCAACGCTTCAGCCTCTATTTCGGATTGAGCCACCTGGACTGAAACAGCTCCTTGCTCTTTGCAGATTTTAGCCATTTTCTGCACATCTCTTTCTACAACCTCAAGAGGACCGTCCTGTTCAATCAAAAGGACTGCTTGAACGTCTGTTGGCAATCCAATTTGAGCAAAGTCCTCCACTACTTTTAATGTAGGCTGATCTAAAAATTCCAGTGTTGCCGGAATTATTTTTTGTGAAATGATTTTAGATACTGACTTGGCCGCAGCCTCTAAGTCCTGATATAGTGCCAGCATGGTCTTTTTTGTTTCAGGCAGCGGTATTAATTTTAAGGTTGCTTCCGTAATAATTCCCAGAGTCCCTTCAGAACCGACTAATAAGCGGGTGAAATCATAGCCTGCCACATCCTTTGCAAGCTTTCCGCCTGTTTTGATGATGTCTCCATTAGCCAGCACAGCTTCAAGCCCCATTACATAATCCCTGGTTACCCCATATTTTAAGCCGCGCAGCCCGCCAGAATTTTCGTTGATGTTTCCGCCGATCGTGCTAATTTTCATTGAACTCGGGTCAGGAGGATAAAAAAGCCCTCTTGCTTCTGCCTGGTTAATCATATCCAAGGTAATAGCACCTGGCTGCACCGTTACAGTGAGGTTCTCTTCATCTATTTCAAGAATTCTGTTCATATGCCTGAAAAGGAGAACAATTCCCCCCTCAGTTGGACAAGTTCCTGCACAAAGGTTGGTGCCAGACCCTCTAGGCACGATGGGTATGCTGCTGCTGTTGCAGATTTTTACGACTTCAGCAATTTCCTGAGCATTTCGAGGACTTATGACAGCATCAGGCATCGCTTGAAAGTTCGGAGTTGCATCATATGAATAAACCAGCCGGCCTGCTTTTGAGTCGTCATAGTTTTCAGTCCCAACAATGGCTGTTAATCTTTCTTTAATCTGTCTTTCAATCATTTAAATACCTCTCCCTTTAGTTTTATACGCTCGGAACTGTAAAGTTTCTCTATATAATTCAGTATAAAAAAAGCAGGGAACCCCTGCTATGGATAAATATATGAAAAATGACAAAGATGTCAGCTGTTTTTTGTACCTTCCTCTAAAAGTCTTATAGCTAGATACAATTTTATTAAATCATCAAGATCTGAGGTATTTAACCCTGATAACTCATAGATTTTCTTAAGCCGATAGTGAAGTGTATTAATATGTATGTGAAGCGCCTCAGCTGTATTTTTCAAGGAGTGATTTTGTTTAAATAATTCCTGTAGTGTTAACAGTAAATCCTTTTCAGTCATTATAGATCCAACCGTTCTATCAATAAAATCAATTTTTGTTTCAGCTGAAAGGTCCTCAAATATCATCTCCATTGTCAAATCTTCGTCGAATATTATTTTATCCCGGTCTTTTGCTATTTTTAAAGCCCTTTCTGCTTGCCTGAATGCATCGGGCAAATTTGAAGGGGACATCGGTTTACCGGTGCCTATACAAACCTGTACAGATAGCAGGCTCTCTAAAAACCGATGGAAGCGAATGACTTTATCCTTTGAAGTGAGATCATTGTTCGAAATGGATACTCCAGATAATAATACAATTCTGTCATTTCCCCAGCGAATGATTAAATCCTGCTCGCTGGCTTCATTCCAAGACAGGATCCTATTCCAGAGGTCCCTATGCATCAGTAATGGATTTTCTTTAAATTCAGCAATGGAAACTTGTCTATTTATAGACAGGTTAATTTTAAGCAAATGTGCGCGCTCTCTAAAAGAGGGATCCCATTCTTTTGACTGAAGCCAGTCAAACATAAAGCCTTCCAGCGCTCTGGCCTGCCAATCCAGCTGCTCTGCATAATAGCTTTCGCTTATAAATAACTCTGTCATTTTACGGATGATTTCCCCGAATGGAGAAATCTTATCGGGATCCCCGGTAATTCCTATGACTCCAGCAGTTTCTCCCTTAAAAAAGATCGGAAGGTTAATGCCCGCCTTTACCCCCTGGAGTCTTGATTGATCATCCTTTGTGATAATCATCTTATCTTTATTTTTCGCCGTAATGAATGCACCCTCGTGTAAGGTGCCGATTCTTCTTGGATCTGTACCAGCAATGATCACTCCAGATGTATTGGCAACAATAATATCTTCATGAAGAAATTTACGTACTTCAGCAATAATCTTCTCAGCAAGATCAGGCAATAACATGTAATACCTCCTGATTTATTTTGTTTCCATTATATAAAAATAAAAAACTTCCTGCGAATTATCTTATATCCCTTTAAAAAACAGGGTATATTCATTATGATAAGGGTTAGGAAAAATTTCGAAAGGGACAGGTACAATATGTGGAAAGACTTTAGACTCTGGCTGGATAAACTAACACCTGCCCAAGTAATATCAGGCTATTATTTATTGGCAGTCTCTGTATCAGTTCTATTATTAAGAATACCTGGTGTACATAAACCAGGTGTTGAAATCGCGTTTATCGACACAGTTTTTACTGCAGTCAGCGCGGTAAGTGTAACAGGGCTGACTGTGGTTAATATTTCAGAAACTTATAGCGTTTTCGGCTATTTTGTTATCATGTTTATTTTGCAGTTTGGCGGAATAGGAATTATGGCCTTGGGCACCTTTTTTTGGCTATTGCTTGGCCGAAAAATTGGTTTGCGGGGCCGGCGCCTGATCATGGTGGATCATAATCAGTATGCACTTTCAGGACTTGTTAACTTAATTAGGGAAATTATAAAAATCATCCTAGTGATCGAGGCGCTGGGTGCTTTAATTCTTGGCTTCCATTTTCTAAAATATTATCCCACGTGGGAGGAAGCCTTTCTCCATGCTCTATTTGCCTCTGTAAGTGCAACAACCAACGGAGGGATGGATATAACAGGTGCATCTCTGCAGCCTTATGCTGGCGATTACTTTGTCCAGCTCATTCATATCATTTTAATTACATTAGGGGCTATCGGCTTCCCGGTTCTTATTGAAACAAAGGCTTATTTGTTCAGAAATAAATGGGATAATGAACAACCGTTCCGTTTTTCCTTATTTGCTAAGCTGACAACTGTTACGTATGCTGTTCTTTTAGTAATCGGTACTGTTATCCTGCTATTGTTTGAATACGGCCATTACTTTAAGAGTATGAGCTGGCATGAAAGCTTTTTTTACGCGTTTTTTCAATCAGCTACGACAAGAAGCGGCGGACTTTCAACTATGGATGTGAGTGAATTTTCTATGCCTACGCTTCTTGTAATGAGTATTCTGATGTTTATCGGAGCGTCTCCTAGCTCGGTTGGAGGAGGAATAAGAACGACTACATTTGCAGTAAATATTTTGTTCATTTATCACTTTGCCAAGGGGAATCGTGATATTAAAGTTTTTAAGCGGGAAATTCACGAGGACGATATTCTTAAATCGCTGGCAATCACCTTGCTTGCAGTAGGGATGTGCTTTATCTCTGTTGTGACCCTCAGTATTACTGAACAAGATCATCACATCATAGAGATAATATTTGAGGTTTGTTCTGCCTTCGGAACAACAGGCTTATCAATGGGGATAACCCCGGAATTATCAAATATTGGAAAATGCATTATTATGGCATTAATGTTTATCGGAAGGATAGGGCTGACTTCATTCTTATATATTATTGGCGGGAAAGAAAAGCAGCCTAATTTTCACTATCCAAAAGAACGAGTTATTATTGGCTAAAAAAAGCAGCCCGGAAGAGCTTTTCCGGGCTGCTTTTATATTTATTGCTTAATCAGTACCGCGGCTGACATCCTTTGTCGGGTGCATGAAAGGATACCCTTGAGGCGGTTTTTTGCTTTCAAGCAGTTCTTTGTTTTCAGTTGTGTTCCAGCCAATATCATTGGTCGGATGAACCCATTCATCGCCAGCCATTACTGCAGGATCTGTTTCATCGCTCCATTTTTCCAGAGGCGAGCTGTCTGAGGAGTAAAAACTGTCCCCGATCGTAACGCCGAACGAATTCTCAAACGGCGGCTGCAGCTCCATGCCAGTGTCCTTAAAGCTTGGTGCCTCAATTTGGTGTGGAAGTGTCTCATCAATACCAATGTTCTTCTTGTTTTTACTGTTCTTTTTTGTCATAGCGGCTCATTCCTTTTTTACTTATTTTTTACTGAGTGTGTTATTTTATTGAATTTTTTCAGCAGTAAAATAAGGAAAATGAATTTAGGAATGAAACCCGTTTTTTTACGAAAAATATAAAAGTAAATTTTCTTTCCAGGAGGAGATTAGGATGGCTAAACGCAAAGCTGAATATAATGCGGTTGAGAAATATAGCAAAACACCTAAGAAAAACTTGCAGGAATCGGAATTTTCGGCGGAATTCAGCCAGGGCGAAAACCCAATGAAAAATGCAAACCGCAACTCCAAACATGGGAGAGAGGGAAGATCCTAGTGGAGAAAAAAAAGCTAAAGAACGCCAAGCAAAGCGATTCTTCCAATGTTGAATTTGGCATGGAGTTTGGCGATATAAATGCAAATAAATTATATGAACTGCCTTTTATGAACCGGGAAAAAAATAAGAAAAAAAATAATGATAAATGCTAGAAAAACCGGCGAAGAGGCCGGTTTTTTGCTGTTCTTATTATTGACTATGTTTAAAACTTAAAGATTAACTTAGCACGTTAATAGGAGCGGCAGCCGCGAGACTCCCCAAGGATGCATCCTTACTTCCTTTGTTCGAGGTTAATTCACAAATGCTTATTCATATTTGGGAGCAGCGTACCCAAAGGGAACCCCGCAGAAAGAGAGTGTTTGCAGCGGAAGTCAAAAGTCAAGGTTAACAGGACCTATAATTTAAGAGATCCAAAAAAGATGGACACCTTTTCTGAACTCGAATCAAAATAGGCAAGAAGGGCAGTTTCTTGCCTTTCGAGTTTTCCTTCACCTAAATACTTCTCTATATCAAAAGACAATTTTTCAAGCAATGTGTGTTTGTATATATCCTTTTCGTTCAGCTTTAGGCTGGAGAAATGCTCTCCAAGCTGTGCTGGGTGTTCGAGCAAATGCTGATAAATCTTTGATCTATCTGCTCTTTCAAAGCTTGCCTGCCACCATGGCTTCCGAGGCTTGTATTTTTGCTTGGAAATATAATCATACTTCATTAGGCCTTCAACAATATCCAAGTCCGCGATGTGGATGGATTGCAGGAATTCAAACAGGCGCCTGAAAAGATCCTCGAGCTGATGCCCGATTCTGGACCAGCCTTTTAGCTCCCAATAGCTGCCGAACTCCTGGAAGAAATCGAAAGGCGTTGGGAAAACTTTTGTGACCAAATATTCGATGGTGGCATCCATCCTGTGGTCATTCCAGTATTTCTCCAGTACGTCCTCAACCTGTTTAATACGGATTATGTCATCAAAAGATAGAACATTATTCCCCAGTATTTCGTATGGTGAATGGTCCATATAGATATATTGATGGTCCTCAGCCCTTAGTCTGAGCCCTGTGCCCCGCAGCATTTTTAAAAATCCAAGCTGAAGCTCTTCAGGACGCATCGCAAATACATCATTGAATGTTTTCTTGAAGGAATGATAATCTTCCTCTGGCAAACCGGCAATTAAATCAAGATGCTGGTCAATTTTTCCTCCGTCTTTAACCATTGTAACCGTCCTGCAAAGCTTATCAAAGTTTTGCTTTCTCATTACAAGTTCATTTGTATAGTCGTTTGTTGACTGTACGCCAATTTCAAAACGGAACAGTCCCGGAGGTGCTTCCTTATTTAAAAACTCAATCACTTCAGGCCGCATGATATCAGCAGTGATTTCAAACTGAAATACAGTTCCGGGCAGATGCTCATCAATCAGAAACTGGAACATCTCCAAAGCATAGCTGCGGCTGATATTGAAAGTCCGGTCGACAAATTTAATGGTTTTCGCTCCGTTTTTCATTAAATATCTGATGTCTTCCTTAATCTTTTCTCTGTCAAAATAGCGAACACCAACTTCTATAGAGGAAAGGCAGAACTGGCAGCTGAAGGGACATCCTCGGCTTGTTTCTATATAAGTAACGCGCTTTGATAGATATGGAATATCTTCTTCAAAACGGAATGGAGAAGGCAGCTCACGCAGATCAAGCTTGTTTCGCTGAGGATTAATGTGCACCTGGCCATTTTTTCTGAAAGCGAGGCCATGTACGTTGTCCATATTCATGCCGCTATCCAATTCTGTTAATAGTTGCTTAAAAGTTTGTTCACCCTCGCCAATAACGATGTAATCGAACTCTTTAACATTCTCCATCCATTCGGCAACATCATAAGTCACCTCAGGCCCTCCCGCTACAATATGAATGGAAGGGTCAATCTTTTTAATCATTTTAATAACCTTGATCGTTTCTTCAATATTCCAGATATAACAGCTGAAACCGATCACGGCCGGCTTTTTGCGGATAAGATCTGTAACAATATTCATAACAGGATCTTTTATGGTATACTCAGCCATTTCCACATTAAAATCTGGTTCAGCATATGCTTTCAAATAACGTATGGCTATATTTGTATGAATATATTTGGCATTCAGTGTACTCGCAATTACTTTCATTTATTTTTAAACTCCCTTTATTTGCAACTTAAACATCATATTATTGTATCATATTTTTGCCTTAATAAAAGGAAGTAAAACATTGTCAGTTCAATGCTGTACCAAGTATTAAATGATAATAGAGACATTTTTCAAGAGAAAAACAAAAGCACTTGGCTCCGCCTTCGCCAAGCGCGATGATAGCCCCGCATGCTATCCCCACTACAAATAAGATAGCATGCAAGTTTTATACTAGTGATAAATGCATGTAAAGATCTATTTAACTATTGTAAAAAAGAGGGATGAAAAAACGCCAACCCTTGTAAAGGTTGGCGTTTTCTAAGCAGCGTCCCAGGCGAGATTCGAACTCACGACCTACAGCTTAGGAGGCTGTTGCTCTATCCAGCTGAGCTACTGAGACATGATAGTATGATCTTGTTTGCTTCTAACCCTGTTTTTTCTTTTGTCGGTTGCTTCAAGGACGTGCATGCGTCGAAACGTCCCGAACAAAGCTATCTGACATATTTACTTATTATAAGGCCTTAATCAGCTTTGGTCAATGGATATGCAATAAGAAAGAATCGGCCACTTTAAAAATGGCCGATTCTTTCTTAGTTTGTGAGCTTTTTACGATAAAATCGGACATATGCTCTTGTTCTATCTTTCAGCTTCTTAAGCTGAGAGGTCTTAAGTTCAATTATGGGCTGAGCAAATGATGTAATCAGCTTGCTTGAAAGAAGCAGAGTCAGCAATAACGAAATACCTGCGAGCAGCAGGAAGGTTTCCGGTTTGTTAAAGTAGTTTTGTACATCGCTTTCCCTGAATACACGTACAAAAAAACCGTGCAGCAGGTAGACATAAAGTGTATTCTTCCCCAGGTTTGTAAAGAAGTACTGTTTCTGGGGTACGATGGAGTAAAAGCTAAATACCATGACTAAGCTAAGGATATAGAATCCCAGTCTGGTAAATACTGCTCCAATGGAAGCTGCGCCCATTTCTGTATATGGCTTGGACCCAAGGAGCCATTTATAATCAATATCCGGATAAAAGTAGAATCCGGTAAAGACAACCGCAAATACAAATAAGGCACTAATTCTGAACTTTGGTTTAATCAGGGCATAGAAGTGCTCTTTCTTTAAATAATACCCTAGTAAAAATAAAGGAAAGAAAACAAAAGTCCTTGATAAACTTAAATAGTTTGAGATCCAGTCGGCATAACCGACAGCAAGGCCAATCAGCAGAGCGCCTGTCAATGAATAAACTGCTTTATGCTTGGCAAAGAAAAGGAGCATAATATTCCAGCAGAACATGCTGATCAGAAACCATAAAGACCAATGCGGGTTGAACGGATCCATCTCAAACGTTCCTTTATTATATAAAAAGTAATAGAAAACCGAATAAATAACCTGAAATATGATATACGGCAAAATTAACTTTTTTGCAATCTTCTTTATATATCCTTTTTTATAGAACCCTTTTGCAAAAAAACCTGAAACTAATATAAATGCCGGCATATGAAAGGTGTAAATGACCTTATAAATGGTGTAAATCGTTTCATTATCTTCAATAAAAGAGCGGAGCAAATGTCCGAATACGACAAAGAAAATTAAAATAAATTTGGCATTGTCGAAATAATAATCACGTTGTTTCATAAATCCTCCTCTATTAAAGACCCCCAAAAAACTCTCTATTTCTTTACCCACTTTAACATGAAGTAAACTGCTTTTCTCGTGTAAAAAGAAGGTGGGATTTACAAATAAAGTAAAACAAAAACCGCTTGTTCAAACTGTTATATCACAATATGTAGTCTGTTATATAATTATGAAAGCGGATTCGTCTCATATATTATAACGTTCCAATTGAATTTCTCAATTCTGTTTCAAATTTTTTCTGTGAAATATAACATTTGTCACAGATAAATGGAAATAGTTCTTTTAGAATTGCTTTAGGGGATAACTTTACGGTGTTTTAACCGTTTACCATATGAGGGGGGAGAACATGTCAATCTTACCTAAATCAAATGAATTAGGATTTTATGAAATAAGGCTGGAGTCGATTGGCGGCCTTGGTGCCAATCTTGCAGGTAAAATGCTCGCGGAGGCTGGTGTTTTGGGGCTTGGACTGAATGGGTCCAACTTTTCATCTTACGGATCTGAAAAAAAAGGCTCACCTGTAAAAGCATTTGTAAGATTTTGCGAAGGTGATACAGAAATACGGGCACACAGCCCAATTGAGCAGCCTCACGTAATCGGAGTTTTCCACGAAGCATTATATAAAATGGTGAATGTTGTCAGCGGTATGGAGCCTGACGGTATTCTGCTTGTTAATTCGGCCAGAGAATTTGATGATATTAAAAAAGATTTGAAACTGGAATATGGAACACTTGCCATTGTGGATGCCCTGCAGATTGCAGTAGAAGAAAAAACAAAAGTAAATACTGCGATGCTCGGAGCACTTTTTAGAATTTGCGATTTCCTTGATCCGGAGTCAATGAAAATGGTTATCCGCAAAACCTTTGAGAAAAAATATCCGCACCTTGTGGAGCCCAATATCCGTACCTTCGAAAGAGGATTTAATGAGGTGAAGTTCAAAACCTATGAAGCTCCTGATCATGCTGAGGGGAAAGAGTTTCATAGAACAGCACCTCAGCTGGGCTTTGAAACCCAGGAAATCGGTGGAGTGATCACTGCACAGGCAAATAGTATTCTGAAAGATCTAAGCGGTTCAAGGCAGGGGTTTCTGCCGCAATTTGAGCAGGAGCAATGCATCAACTGTGCAGCCTGCGATACAGTTTGCCCGGACTTTTGCTTTGTATGGCAGGAGGGGGAAGACAAAAAAGGCAGGAAGCAAATGTTCCTGCAGGGTATCGACTATCAGTACTGTAAAGGCTGCTTGAAATGTGTTGAGGCTTGCCCGACAAGTGCTCTTAGTGAAATGCGGGAAACGATAGGGTTTGCGGATGCCCATAGGGTAAAGCAAAACTTTCCTTATGCAGCAGGGGGGATATTGTAATGGCAATTTTAGAAGACAACCTGAAAACAATGAAGGCAGCTGAACAGCTGACTACTTTCGAATCGGGAAATGAAATGGCTGCGATGGCAGCAGCACAGATTAATTATCACATTATGGGCTATTTTCCGATCACTCCTTCAACTGAAGTTGCACAATACCTTGATCAGATGAAGGCAAGAGGGGAACATGATATTAAACTGATTCCCGCAGATGGCGAGCATGGCTCTGCAGGTATTTGCTATGGAGCTGCAGCCACAGGTGCACGTGTATTTAATGCGACAAGTGCCAATGGTTTAATGTATATGCTTGAACAGCTACCCGTTCAGGCAGGAACCCGCTTTCCGATGGTCATGAACCTTGTAACCCGTTCAATCAGCGGTCCATTGGACATTAGAGGGGATCATTCCGATTTGTATTTTGCACTGAATGCGGGCTGGGTTATTTTAACGGCCAAAACCCCTCAGGCAGTGTATGATATGAACATATTGGCGCTTAAAATTGCTGAGCATTCAAAAGTTCGCCTGCCTGTAATTGTTGCTTATGATGGCTTTTTCACCTCCCATCAAAAAAGGAAAGTAAATTATTTTAAAGACCGCAAAATTGTACAGAAGTTTGTAGGTGAATGCCCGACAGATTATAACTTTGCCAGAGATCCTAAAAAGCCGGTTACAATCGGTGCCCACATGAATGGGGACGATTTAATCAACAATCATTACCAGCAGTCAGAAGCGATGTATGCGGCTGGTGAAGTGTTTAAAGAAGCGGCCGAAGAATATGCCAAACTATCCGGCCGGGACTACCCTGTACTCGATTTATATGGAATGGAAGATGCAGAGGTTGCACTGTTCCTGCTAAATTCAGCTGCAGAAACAGCAAAAGATACGGTTGACAGTCTTCGCAGGAAAGGTATTAAAGCAGGTGTGATTAGTCCCAATATTATCCGTCCATTCCCATCAGAGGAAATCCGCAAGGCTTTAAAGAATGTAAAAGCCCTTTTGATTGGGGAGCGGGCAGATTCTTATGGCGGCCATGGACCAAATCTTACACACGAAGTAAAATCAGCATTGCAGGAAGATCCTGAAAATCAAACCATTGTGTTAAGCAGAGTCTTTGGCCTAGGAGGAAAGGATTTCTATGCTGATGATGCAGAGGTATTTTTCTCAGCTGCAATGGAGGCCAAAGAACAGGGCTATGCCGAAAAAGCATTTGATTATTATGGCCATATTCCCGGCAAGAAAGAGCAAAAGCTGCTGCCAGTAATCACTCCGCAGCATGGAGATGTATATAATACTGGATTGATTAAAACGGAAAAAGACCCTGAAACCAATAAATTAAAAGTTAAAATACCACCCCTTCGTGCGCTTGCTTCAAAACCGAAGCGAATTGCTTCAGGGCATGGAGCTTGCCCGGGCTGCGGAATTTTTACAGGATTGGAATTATTCTTTAAAGGGATTGAAGGGGATATAGTTGTCTTGTTCCAAACGGGATGTGCTTATGTAACGACTACCTCCTATCCTTATTCATCCCATAAGCAAACGATGATTCATAATCTCTTCCAAAACGGGGCTGCTACGTTATCTGGAACACTGGAAGCCTTTATGGAATTAAAAGAACGAGGTGAAATTGATGTTTCAGATGATGCCACCTTTGTGATGGTAACCGGAGATGGAGGCATGGATATTGGTATGGGTTCCGCAATTGGCACGGCTCTTCGCAATCATAAATTGATTATGCTTGAATATGATAACGAAGGCTATATGAATACTGGTTCACAATTGTCCTATTCAACACCTAAGGGCCATATGACAAGTACAAGCAATGTAGGCCGCACTCAAAAAGGGAAGAGCTTCCACCATAAGGATACAGCACAAATTATGGCGTCCACGAATATTCCATATGTTTTTACCGGGAGCGAAGCATTCCCGCAGGATTTAATCAAGAAGGCTGCAAAGGCACAATGGTACGCCCAGAATGTGGGTACAGTGTACGGGAAGATATTGATAACCTGCCCGCTTAATTGGAAGTCAGAAGAACGATATGGTGAAAAAATCCTGGAAGCTGCTGTCAACTCTTGCTTCTTCCCTCTTTATGAAGTAGAGAATGGGGTTACAACCATAACTTATAATCCAGAGGATAAGAATAAACGAGTTGAGTTGTCTGAGTGGCTAAATTATATGGGCAAAACAAAGCATTTATTGAAAGAAGAAAACAAAATGCTTCTCAATGAACTTGAAGAAGAAATTGAATATAGATGGAAAAAAATTAAAGCCAAGCATGAGCATCCAGCACTTTAAAATCCAAAGCAAAGTACCTCGTGTACTTTGCTTTTTTTATCCTATAAATCTCTCTGATGGAAAAATAATCTACAAATGTATTTTTTATTCTATTATAATGATGTAATAGAATAGTAAAAAAGAAATGCGCAATAAGGATGTTGATAGTGCAAAAGGTGCTCATCCGGTTTAATCATTAAGGAGGATATAGGATGAAAGGGGTAAAAACGTTTAAAAGAACAAAAAAAGCAAAGGCAGGCAATTTGCATGCAACACAGAATAAAGCAAGACTATTAGATAAACTGGCCAACATAAGATGGTGGAAAAGGCTCAAGCTTGGCCAGAAATATGGTGTGGCCCTATTTGTAACAATTGGGCTTTTTACTGCATCTACCATACTTACTTTTTTTCTGTTGACGATTGTCAATACAAAAATGGATACAGTGAAGGATTCAGGAGAAAAAGCGATTATGATTACTGAATCTGCTGTGATTTTTCATCATAAAGGCAGTACAATCGGAAATTTCATTATCGACTCCAATCCCAAGCACTTAAAAACATTTGACCAGTTAACAGAGGACTTTAATACATTAAAAAAGGAAATCACCCCTGCCCTTACTGCAAAAAAAACAAAAGAGCTGTTTAAACAAATTGACGAGAATGATCAAAAAATAACCAGCTTATTCCATGATGTTATTGAGCCTAAAGTGAAGCTTCAGCATGTTAGAGAATATAGGCTTGCAAAGCTGCAGGCAGATAACTTTATTTCAGAGACTGTAGAAAAATTAAATACACTAAGCAGCATGCTGAAGGAGGACCAAAGAAAAGCTGTTTCTTCAGCCGAGTCAGGACTGGTTTTAACCCTAATTGTCCTAGGGATCTCAATCATTATTTCTGGCGTCCTTGGGATTGTGAGTATCTTATTCATCGGGCGTATTATTACACGAAACTTAAACCAGATTGTCCATGTTTCCAATGAAATAGCAGCAGGTAATCTGAATGCAAAATCAGTCGAGTATGATGGAAATGATGAAGTAGCAGAGCTTAGCCGTGCCATTAACTCCATGAAAGAAAAACTCCAGAAAATGATTCAGGAAATAAATTCAGTTTCTGGCCATGTAACAGAAAGAAGCGGAGAGCTCAATATTGCTGCAAATGAAGTAAGAGCTGCCAGCCAGCAGGTTGCTTCAACTATGCAGGAGCTCTCAGGAGGAGCAGAGGACCAGGCAAGCTCAAGCACACGCTTATCAGCTATGATGGAAGAGTATATGGACAAAGTGGAGGAAGCAGCAAAGAACGGGTTTGAAATTAAGAGAGCTTCCAACGAGGTGATGTCACTCACTGATAGTGGGGATAAACTTATGAAAGAATCCCAGAAGCAGATGGGCTTGATTAATAACATTATGAAAACATCCGTTGATAAGGTTAATGGGCTGGATGAACAGACAAAGCGAATATCCAAGCTCGTTAAGGTCATTAAGGAAATTGCCGACCAAACTAATCTTCTGGCATTAAATGCAGCGATAGAAGCAGCGAGGGCAGGGGAACAAGGAAGAGGTTTTGCGGTAGTAGCAGATGAAGTAAGAAAGCTGGCGGAGCAAGTATCATTTTCAGTTTCTGATATTACAAAAATTGTGGATGGAATTCAAACCGAGTCCAATAGTGTAGCGGCATCCTTGCAATCCGGCTATATACAGGTCGAAAAGGGAACAGAACAAATCCAATTAACGGGAGAAACCTTCCAAAAGATTTATGAAGCGGTTAATTTAATGTCAAATAATATTAATGATATTTCAAACAGTCTTGAACACGTTTCAGCCCGTTCCTTACATATGAATCAATCAATAGGGAGTATTGCAGCAGTTTCCGAAGAGTCAGCAGCAGGCATTGAACAGACAAGTGCTTCCATGGCCCAGACCAACCATTCTATGGAGGAAATATCCGACAATGCTCAGTCATTATCCGAACTGGCCGAACAATTAAACAGTATGATTGCTAAATTTAAGCTTTAGCATGTGGCATACCTTGAAAGGTATGCTTTTTTCTTATGGGGTTGAAGAAACTCAATAGATCCTATGGCTCATTCAGTATAAACATGCAGTTTTCACTTCTATTTAAAGGGTTTTCGTCAAATTTTGTAGAAATATCTATTAATCGGATATCCCAATAGGAGGAAATAGAGTGGTTATTATGAATCAGGAGATCAAGCAGCTCTATGCCAAGATTGAATCACTGGAAAAGGAAAATAAAGCGCTGGCTGAACGTATTGGGGATGATGCCCCAAGTAAAAATATATTTGGCTGTTCAAAGGACGGAATCCTAATTTTTGACCATACAGACAAAATAATTGATGCAAATCCTTCGTTTTGCGAGATCATAGACATTAATAAAACTGAATTAATTGGGAGACAACTGGCGGAAATTGTCCCATTGAATAAACACTTTAAACTTGACAAACAGAGGGATCTTCTAAAAGTAAGGGACAGTGTAAGAGGACTTCTTCCGATATATAGCGGCAATAAAATCGTGGAATTTGATTTTACGACCAGTAAGCTTAAAAAGAGCGGACATTATATGTGTGTGTTAAGAGATGTTACCGAAAAACGGCTTCTTGAAAAGAAGGTAAAAAAAAATGAAGAGCTGTATACAGACCTTTTTATCGAGGCTTTGGATGGCATCATTTTTTGGAGAGGCAGCGGGAAGATCATTGATGCCAATGAAGCGGCATGCAGGATTTTTGAATGCACCCACGATGAGCTTCTTCAGAAACAGGTGGATGATTTTGTATACGAAAAAAATGAAAGGTATAAGCGTATAGTCAAAGAATTGTTTAACAAGGGCGGCATCCGGGATGAACTCTTTTTTCTCATGCCAAACGGCCAGATAAAATCGCTGGAATTCACAGTTAAATTAAATTCTGTTGAAGGCTACCATATGACTATTTTCAGGAATGTAAGTGAACGCCACCGAATGGAAAAGGAATTGCGTGAAAGTGAGCTAAAGTTTCGCCGCATTTTTGAGGGAGCCCTGGAAGGCATTCTCCTCTGGAATGATCAATTTCAAATTGTGGATATTAATCAATCAGGTCAAAGAATGCTGCAGATGTCAAAAGATGAACTCATTGGAGTTTCATTACACAGTATCTTGAATGATTGCAATATTACAGATGAAGAGCTGAACCAGCAGATTAGCAGCATCCAAAACGTTGGGCAGTCGGATGGCAGCCTCTCTATTACCTTAAAGTCTGGCAGAAAAAAACACTTTGAGTTTTCAAACAAGCATAATGTTTTTTCGAATTTAAGCATGACGACATTTAAAGACATAACAGAGAAGCTGGAGATGGAAGAACAGCTTCGAAAATCGGACACTTTAAATGTTATTGGGGAACTCGCAGCAGGGATAGCACACGAAATAAGGAACCCTATGACAGCCTTGAAAGGATTTATCCAGTTGCTGGAAGATAGCGTTGAGGAAGACCACTCCATGTACTTTAATGTGATAACCACAGAGCTGAGCAGAATTGATTCAATTATTAATGAATTCCTCATTCTTGCTAAACCTCAGGCTGTCAAGTTTGTCGAAAAAGATATCGCCCAAATCATGAAAGAGACGGTTGACCTTCTAAGTGCTCAGGCTGTACTGCATAATGTTCAATTCAGGACTGATTACAGAAAGGATTTGCCTCTTGTTTTTTGTGAGCCAAATCAGATGAAAAAGGTATTTATCAATATCATAAAAAATGCGATTGAGGTTATGCCCAAAGGCGGATATATAACTGTTTCACTTCAGACCTGCAGAGATAATAAAATCAAGGTATCGATCAGGGATGAGGGATCCGGAATACCAGGGCATAAAATTAAAAAGCTGGGTGAACCTTTTTATACCACTAAAGAAAGAGGAACTGGACTTGGGCTCATGGTTACATATAAAATTATTGAGGAGCACAAAGGAACGATTGAAGTGGAAAGCAAACTGGGAAAAGGAACCGTGTTTCACATTTATTTGCCATATATTAAAAAGGCGGGAGAGCAATGAACAGCAGAATTTATTCGAGAACGGAAACGCTAATAGGAGACATTTATATTGTCCTGGAAGAGGAGCTTCTTTCGGCAGTATACATTGGGGAGGAAGATTTTCTTGCGGGGGAAGAAGAATGTCCATTGAGGTTTGATCCATCAGACCCCCTGCTAAAGAAATGTACACTTCAACTTGATGAATATTTTAGAGGGGAGAGAAAGGTATTTGATCTCCCAATAGACCCCCAGGGGACCATTTTTCAGAGAGCTGTGTGGAAGGAGCTTTCCCTTATTCCTTTTGGAGAAACGAGAAGCTATCAGGATATTGCTGTGAAGATTGGAAAAGAAAAAGCGGTTCGGGCCATTGGTCAAGCAAACAAAGCCAATCGTTTGCCCATTATCATTCCATGCCATCGAGTGATCGGCAAAAATAAATCTCTTACCGGATATGCCGGAACACGGACGGATATTAAAGAGAAGCTGCTGATCCTGGAAGGGGCAGGGTTTAACAGTTAAATACATTACCTTTCAAAATCACCTTTCAGGTGATTTTTTTAGTGCTCTTTTCATAAGGTTTTTTTACAACAATCTATAAGAAAGAGCATTTATTAAAACCTGATTTTGAAGTTGACTAAATCTCAATATTTTGATATATATCTAATTAGATGTATATCGAAAATAGGAGGCGATCATATATAATGCAATTAAATCGCTTAGTATCTTTTTATAAAACCATGGGTGATCCCACAAGAATCCGAATTGTTTTTCTTCTCGCAAAAGGACCTTTGCATGGACAGGCAATTGCAGGGAAACTGGGGCTGACGCCGCCGACCATCACACATCATTTAAACAAATTGCGGGATATAAACCTGGTTTACCAGCGCAGAGATAAAAATACAGTTTATTTTTATTTAAATGAATCTGTGCTGAAACAGCAGTCAAGTGTGCTTGCGAAACTGGCTGATATGGAAGAGGTGAAAAAGATGGAGGAAATGAATATCGAGAATCAGAAGGTTATCGATAACTTCTTTACAAGCGATGGAAAGCTTAAAAATATTCCAGCCCAGAGAAAGAAGAAGCTAATGGTTTTTGAGCATCTTATTAAAGGGCTGAAAATGGGGAAGAAATATGAAGAGAAAGAACTCAATGAATATATTAAACAGTATCATGATGATTACGCCACGATACGCAGAGAATTTATTATCAATCATTATATGTACAGGGAAAAAGGAATCTACGAATTAAATCCGCCGGAAATGTGGGCAAAAATAGAGGGGTAAACAAAGCAAGGCCCTATAAAAGCTAGGGCCCTGAATATTTTATTGATAAAATTCCGGCCGGCGGTCCGTGAAGATAGGAATCATTTTTCGAACTTCCTTCACCTTGTCAAGGTCCACTTCAGCCTCCAGGATTTCTTCTTCCTCTGAACCCTCAGCTAGAACTTCTCCCCAAGGATCTATAATCATAGAATGGCCGGCAAATTCATTTTCAGGGTCAGAGCCTGCTCGGTTACAGGCAATCACATAGCATTGGTTTTCAATGGCCCGTGCAATTAAGAGGGCACGCCAATGGGCTAGCCTGGCTAATGGCCATTCAGCAACCACAAATATAGCTTCTGCTCCTTCCGCTGTATGGGCCCGTATCCACTCTGGAAAACGGATATCATAGCAAATCATCCCTGCAAACAGCCTATTTTCTAATGTAAACGCACCCTTTGCTTTCCCCCCTGTTAAATAGAGATGCTCATTCATTAGCTTGAATAAATGCAGTTTACTGTACTGGTGGATCGGTTCTCCGTTTTTATCGACGACTAAAAGAGTATTGAATACGCCGCCGGCGGTTTTATTTGCAACAGATCCACCTACAAGATGAACATTCCTGTCTTTTGCAATCCCTTTTAAAAAGGCGAGTGCTGCAGCAGCATCCTGGTCTGCTATTTCATTTAATCGGGTTAAATCATAGCCTGTTGTCCAAAGCTCTGGAAGCACAATAACATCAGGGTTTGATTTTAACGCCTTTTCAATCATAGCTTCGGCTGCTTTAAAATTCTCTTTTGGTTTGCCAAACACAATATCCATTTGCAAACAAGCAATCTTTAATTTCATGAAAATCCCCCGCAATCATTTAATTCTCTTTTACTTATGTTAAAATTAGTCCGATAGATAACAATTTTCAAAATTTAACTTTACAACTTATCATTTAAGTTATATCATTTGTGACTATATTTTCAATCTTTTTTTTAAGCAGGTGAAAAACTTTGATTAATTATCCTCATTCTGATTTGCTGAAAAGTTTGCCGAAGCAATTTTTCGTATCTTTAGTGTCAAAGGTTGGGAAGCAGCTTGAACAAGGTCATGATGTGATCAATCTTGGGCAAGGCAATCCTGATCAGCCTACTCCCGGCCATATTGTTAAAAAGCTCCAAAGTGCAGCCGAAAAGCCAATAAATCACAGATACTCTCCATTTCAGGGATTTCCCTATTTGAAAAAGGCTGCAGCTGATTTTTATAAAAGGGAGTATGATGTAGATGTAGACCCGGAAACGGAGGTAGCCATCTTGTTTGGAGGAAAGGCTGGCCTCGTTGAGATTCCTCAATGTCTGTTAAACCCTGGCGATACTGTTCTTGTGCCAGATCCCGGTTATCCGGATTATTGGTCAGGTGTAGCGCTTGCAAAAGCAGAAATGGTGACAATGCCGTTACGAGAAGAAAATGGCTTTTTGCCTCTTTACAGCGAGCTTTCAGACGATAAGCTAAATGCTGCTAAACTCATGTTCCTCAATTATCCAAACAATCCAACTGGAGCCGTGGCCAGTGAGAAGTTTTTCCAGGAAACAGTTGAGCTTGGCAAAGAACATGGAATTTGCATTATTCACGATTTTGCCTATGGCGGCATTGGTTTTGAGGGCAAGAAGCCGGTCAGCTTTCTGCAAGCAAAGGGGGCAAAAGAGGTAGGAATTGAGATTTATACACTTTCAAAGACGTATAATATGGCAGGATGGAGAATCGGTTTTGCGGTTGGAAATGCGAGCGTCATTTCTGCCTTGAACCTTCTGCAGGATCATCTATATGTCAGCTTGTTCGGAGCTGTCCAGGAAGCTGCGGCAGCTGCGTTGACTGAAACTCAGGAATGTGTCAAAGAACTGAATGCCCTTTACGAAAGAAGGCGAAATATATTCATTTCAGGCCTTCAGGAAATCGGGTGGAATGTTAAAGCACCTGAAGGCTCCTTCTTTGCCTGGTTAAAAGTTCCTAAAGGTTTTACATCTGAGGAATTTGCTGATTATTTGCTTGAAAAAGCCCATATTGCTGTAGCACCTGGCATAGGATTTGGAAAACATGGAGAAGGATATGTGCGTGTTGGCCTGCTGACTTCAGAAGAAAGGCTTAAAGAAGCAGTAGACCGAATTAGGGAATTAAATTTATTTTAAACTTTCCAATCTTAGTGTTTATTCTTGTTATAACACTGGTAGTTTAGAGCGGAAGGTATGAGAATCCAGCGGGATAAGTGTACCAGGGGAGGCTCCAGGAATCCCGAGTTCGCTAAGTGCCTGCAGCGGAATCAATACTCATGGTTGAAAAAACATATTTATTTCAGATAATCTATTGACAAAAGTTTTTTACCCTGTCATAATCCTAATTAAATTTTAATTCAAAATTAACTAAATACTAATTTCGTTTTCTTATCAAGAGCAGGCGGAGGGACTAGCCCTATGAAGCCCGGCAACCGACTTACCAGTAAGCACGGTGCTAATTCTTGCAGCTTATTAAAGCTGATAGATAAGAAGATGTTAGTTTAAGCTGCTAACCTCTTCTTATTTGAAGAGGTTTTTTTATTGCCCGGATTTGCCTAAATGAAAGGAAGAAAATATATGAGTGAAATTATCGCAACTTATCTAATTCATGATGCAAAACATAATCCTGAGAAAAAAGCAGAGGAAATCGCTCTAGGACTTACGGTCGGTTCATGGACTCATTTACCTGAACTGGAAAAAAATCAGCTCCGTAAGCATAAAGGCAGAGTTGTTTCGGTTGAAGGCCTTTTAACAGAGGAAGGCAGCAAGGAAACGCCTGCCATCATTAAAATTGCTTATCCAACTGCTAATTTCAGTCCGGATTTGCCAGCCATTTTAACTACAGTTTTTGGAAAACTATCACTGGACGGAAAGATTAAGTTAATAGATTTACAGTTTTCCGATGAGATCAAAACCTTTTTCCCTGGCCCCCGGTTCGGCATTGAAGGTTTAAGAGAAAAGTTGAATGTCCGCAGCAGGCCGCTGCTGATGAGCATTTTTAAAGGTGTTCTCGGCAAGGATATGAACTTTTTAACTTCACAGTTGAGGGAACAAGCGCTTGGCGGCATCGACATTGTGAAAGATGATGAAATTTTATTTGAAAATGAACTCACGCCTTTTGAAGAAAGGATTACGGAAGGGAAAAAGGTGCTTGGCCAGGTTTTTGAAGAAACCGGCCATCGCACACTTTATGCAGTGAATTTAACAGGCAGGACCTTTGATTTGAAAGAGAAAGCCAGAAAAGCAGCAAACCTTGGTGCGGACCTCCTCCTGTTTAATGTTTTTGCATATGGACTGGATGTTCTGCAGGAGTTAAGAGAAGATGAAGAGGTTGGGCTGCCGATTATGGCACACCCTGCTGTCAGCGGTGCCCTGTCTGCTTCAAGCATCTATGGAATTTCTTACGCTTTGCTTCTAGGCAAGCTTCTCAGATATGCAGGAGCGGATTTATCGCTTTTCCCTTCTCCATATGGTTCAGTGGCACTTGAAAAGAAGCAGGCGATTTCGATCGGACAATCATTAACCTCCAAGGATTTCTGCAAAAAGACGTTTCCGGTACCATCAGCAGGCATTCATCCAGGTCTGGTGCCGCTGCTTTACCATGACTTTGGAACAGACAGTGTGATCAATGCGGGCGGAGGAGTACATGGGCATCCGGATGGAGCAAAAGGCGGCGGCTTAGCCTTCCGCCAAGCGATTGATTTAACTTTAAATGGAATTCCATTATCAGAATCTCCTTCTGATTATCCAGAACTAAAAAAGGCGATAGATTTATGGGGACTTACAGAGGTGAAAGCTAAGAATGCCTAATATAGCTGTTTTTTGTGATTTTGACGGGACCATTACGGAAAAAGATAACATCATTAACGTTATGAAAGAATTTGCCCCCCCTGAATGGGAGGAAATAAAGAATAAAATATTGTCACAGCAAATTTCAATTCAGGAAGGAGTAGGGAAAATGTTCTCTCTCCTTCCAAGCAGCCTTAAGGAAGACATTATAAAATTCACACTGGAAAATGGCAAGGTAAGAGCTGGCTTTCAAGAATTTGTGGACTATTTGAAAATAGAAAATATACCGCTTTATATTGTCAGTGGCGGAATTGACTTTTTTGTGCAGCCAGTTTTAGAAAAATATGGCCCGTTTGCTGCTGTTTATTGCAATGGTTCAGATTTTAGCGGCGAAACAATCAAAATTTTATGGCCCCATAGCTGTGATGATGAATGTCATAACAGCTGCGGCTGCTGTAAGCCATCTATTATGAGAAAACTTGAGGCTGGAGATACCTATAAAATTGTCATAGGGGATTCGGTTACAGATCTGGAGGCTGCAAAGCAGGCAGATTTAGTTATTGCAAGAGATTTGCTGCAAGAGAAAAGCAAAGAAATGAATCTTAATTATCATGAATTTGAAACTTTTTATGAGTGCATTGAAATTTTGAAAAATGTAAATGGGGTGAGGGTATGAGTTTAGGGGAAGAAAAATGGCAAGAGCTTGCTGATATTAAAGATGAATTGGCTGAAAGAGACTGGTTTATGGGGACTAGCGGCAATTTGGCGATCAAGGTCTCCGATAGCCCCCTGCAATTCCTTGTAACAGCAAGTGGGAAGGATAAAAGGAAAAGGACAAAGGAGGATTTCCTCCTTGTTGATGAATTTGGGCGCCCTGTTGGGGAGACCCATTTAAAGCCTTCTGCGGAAACACTATTACATGTGGAGATTTACCGTAAAACGAACGCAGGGTGCAGCCTTCACGTCCATACGATTGACAATAATGTGATATCGGAAATTTATGGGGACCAGGAGGCAGTCACATTCAAAGGGCAAGAACTCATTAAGGCATTTGATAAATGGGAGGAGGATGCTGTTCTTCGGATTCCGATTATTCCGAATCATGCGCATATTCCGACACTCGCCAAATGTTTTTCCTCCCATATAAGTGAAGATACAGGTGCTGTGTTAATTAGAAACCATGGAATTACCGTTTGGGGAAAAACATCCTTTGAAGCAAAAAAAGTACTCGAAGCTTCTGAGTTTTTATTCCGTTATCAATTAAGGCTGCTGGAACATAAGCCTTATCAGTTATTTAAAGTAGTGTAATAACTTTAATATAGGCTGTTTTCGCAAAGTT
>NZ_JAGGQS010000060.1:0-38894 GCF_018613175.1 Bacillus sp. ISL-47
GCCGGGCGCACATGCAAAAAGAGCCGGTTTTTAGGAAAACCGGCTCTTTTTTTACCTTTACATAAATTGAAAAGGATCCGTATGTATCTCCGAAGGAAAAATCGATACTTCATACCCTTTTTCCGCACAAAGCTGCTTCAATTTTCTTGTGACACCTTTTTTCATTACCTTTTCTACATTATGGCCTGGATCTACTATATTCAACCCCGCCATCATGGCATCGTGCGCAACATGATAATACATATCTCCAGTAACATAAACATCCGCACCCTTCATTTTTGCGGACATAAAATACTTATTTCCATCACCGCCAAGAACAGCAACTTTCTTAACCTTTGAGGAAAGGTCTCCTACCACGCGGACTTTCTCTACGTCGAGAGTTGTTTTTACATGTCCGGCAAATTCCTCCAATGTCATTTCCCGGATTTCGCCTACTTTGCCGAGGCCTAAAACTTCTCCTTTGTTTTCAAGTTGGAAAATATCAAAGGCTACTTCTTCATAAGGATGGTTTTTGAACATCGCAGAAAGCACCTTTTTCTCCAGATGCTCAGGAAAAATGGTCTCTATTCGAACCTCTGCAACAGATTCAAGCTTACCTTGTTGACCTATATGAGGATTGGCTTGTTCGTTTGGCTTAAATTGGCCGGTCCCTGTTGAAGAAAACGTACAATGGCTGTAGTTTCCAATTGCACCTGCCCCAGCATCGCCAAGCGCCTTTTTTAATGCCTCTGCATTTTCTTCCGGCACATACACAGCTAGCTTTTTCAATACAGCTTCAAACGTTGGATATAAAACTTCTGTTTTGGAGAGCTGCAAAGCCTCCGCAAGCATATCATTGACACCGCCTTTGGCTACATCAAGATTTGTATGGGCTGCATATACTGCTATATCATGTTTAATAAGCTTTTCAATAATTCTTCCGGCTGGAGAGTCTGTCGCAATCTTTTGTAAAGGCCTGAAAATAAGCGGATGATGCGCAATAATCAGCTGCACATTTTTTTCAATTGCCTCATCCACAACTTCCTCCAAAACATCAAGGGCTATCATGACATTATGCACAGGATTACTGAGCTTTCCAATTTGCAGGCCGATTTTGTCACCCTCCATCGCATATCCTTTTGGAGAGTACTGTTCAAACAATTGAATGATTTCATACCCATTTATTTTCTTCACTGGTACAAGACCCCCTCTACCATTTTAATTTTCTGTTTTAATTCCTTTTTTCTCTTCTCGGTCTCTTCAGTGTCTGCTGCCTTCCCAAGCTGCATGAGAATACGTTCCCAATTTCTCAATTCCCCGAGCCACTTCGTTTGGAAGACCGCTGATTTTTCTTCCATTAAAAAAGGTCCCATAAGCAAACCCTGCTCTGCATTTTTATAAGGCTTAAGCGCTTCCCCTTTTTCAGCAGCGAGTATTTCATAAATCTTTCCATCTTCTTCAAGAATCTCTTCCGCTATGAGCTCCCATCCATGTTCAATTAGCCAGGTTCTAATTGAAATTGCACTTAAATTAGGCTGCAGAACAAGTCTTTGAACAGAAGAAAGCTTGCTCTTTCCTTCTTCAAGAATGGCCGCAATTAAAGCGCCTCCCATCCCTGCAATTGTAATACAGTCTACTTCGTCATGGTTAATTACCTCTAGTCCATTTCCTTTGCGGACCGATATCTGACCTACAAGTTCTTCCATTTCAACCTGTCTTTTGGCGGATTGAAATGGGCCTTCCACTACTTCACCTGCTATGGCAAAAGGGACAATGCCTTTTTTTACTGCATAGCATGGCAAATAGGCGTGGTCTGAACCAATATCAGCTAAACGTGCGCCACTGGGGATATAATTTGTTACAGCTTCAAGCCGCTGTGATAATTTGTCCGTATTCATTCTGTCACCACTTATCTATGTATTAAGAAAGCTCTTAGGCACCATTCAATCAGCTCTTGGAGTGATTTAGTTAAAGGCTGTTTGTTCAACCTCCGTTGCTTTTTAACTTTCTAGGCTCTTTTCTAAAAGATGGTTGTTTTTAAATAGAGCACCGCACGAAGGAAATGCGAATGCATTTTCGCGGGATTAGCACCGTGCGCTCCAATCAAACAACTTTATTTATCTATGTTTTATTTACAATGATTCGAGGATGTTCACTGCCCGCCCCGCGTTCGCTGAGCATCCTGGAACGGAAATCAACCACTCCTCAATAAAAAAGCTATCGAATTACGATAGCCTTCTTATAGTATAAAAAAAGTCCTTTACATATGCAAAGGACTTTCATTATAGGTTACTTCAGACCTGCTAACCATTCGGCCATTTCTGCAGCCTTGTCTTGAGGCACTAACCCTGGAGGCATAGAGCCTTTACCATTCACCACAATATCTGCGATTTCATCCTGTGATAATTTATCACCTACACCCGTTAAAGCGGGGCCGACTCCACCTTGATACTGGTCACCGTGACATCCAATACAGCTCTTCTGATAGATTTCTTCAGGGCTTGCAGCTGCTGTCTCTTCAGTTTCAGCACCGCCGCCTTCCTGTTCTTTTGCAAGCTCGTCCATATCGCCAAGACCTTTAAAAGAAACAAGGAACATTGCTACCACACCGAAAACCATAATTAATACAAATGGAATGATTGGATTGCGATTCATGACTTAACCTCCCTTATGTAAGCACATTTCAGTTTATCGTAAGTATACAAACAATTTCTATTTTACTTTAAAAAGGGCGGAAGGAAAAGCCCTAAAGTAAACTTTGTCATATCTTGTTCATAATTTAGACAAAAACTCCATCCAGGGGACGGAGTTTCTCGACTTTAGTCGTTTTATTTTATGGACTCTGTTAAACTTGCCTGATGATTTCCGCTCTAGGAATTCCACGATCCGCAGGCGGTTCAGGAGCCTTCACGGCTCGCTGCGACAGATCCCTTGGGTAATCTTTACTCGCAGCCCTTTGAGTAAGCATCCATGAATAGACAACGCACGAATGCATTTTGGAGGAACTTGCATCTCCTCTATCAACATATGCTAATTAAGTCATTGGCATTATAACAGCTTAATAACTAAATGATGACAATCAGGCTCAAACAGCATAAGTTTTCTAGCACCCAATTTGACGAGCAATAACCATTCGCTGGACTTCAGACGTTCCTTCACCAATCTCAGTTAGCTTTCCGTCTCTCATGTATCGTTCCACATGATAATCTTTCATATACCCGTAACCTCCATGAATTTGTACTGCCTGGTCGGCTATTTCCATACAAATTTCCGAAGCATATAGCTTACACATAGAGGCCTCTTTCGCAAAAGGTCTACCCTGGTCTTTCAGCCATGCAGCTTTATATACCATGTTTCTTGCCAATTCGATTTTCATTGCCATATCAGCGAGCTTAAACTGTATAGCCTGAAAGCTTGATAGTGAACGCCCAAACTGCTCGCGCTCCTTAGCATATTGCAGGGCTTTTTCGTATGCAGCCTGGGCAATGCCCAAAGCCATGGCACCAATTCCAATACGGCCTCCATCCAAAGTAATTAAAAACTGTTTAAAGCCCTCTCCTTTTTTGCCGAGCAAGTGCTCAGTCGGTACGCGCACATCTTCAAGAACAAGTTCAGTGGTATTGGAGGCATTTAGCCCCATTTTTTCATAATTATCGATGACATTGAATCCTGAAGCATCCGTCGGCACAATAATCGCACTAATTTCCTTTTTGCCATCCTTTTCACCAGTTATAGCTGTTAAGGCCAAATGCTTGGCATAGCTGGCGTTTGTGATGAAGCATTTATTTCCGTTGATTATATATTCTCCGTCCTTCTCAACTGCAGTTGTCCTTGTACCTCCGGCATCCGACCCTGCATTGGGCTCAGTAAGACCGAAAGCACCAAAAGATTCACCTGTACAAATCGGTACAAGATATTTTTGCTTTTGCTCTTCTGTTCCGAATAAGTAAAGTGGCGCACCGCCAAGAGAAATATGGGCTGAATAGGTAATCCCAGTAGAAGCACATGCTCTGCTTAGTTCTTCGGTAACGATCGCAAAGCTGACTGTATCTGCCCCTGCTCCGCCATATTCTTCTGGAAAAGGAAGTCCCATTAAACCAAGGTTGGCCATTTTCTTAAAAACATCCACAGGAAATTCTTTCGTGCGATCTCTTTCAAGAGCTCCTGGCGCTACCTCCTCATCAGCAAACTCCCTTATTGTTTTAAGTATCATATTCTGTTCCGCGGTTAAATCAAAGTTCATATACATCCCCCTCATTCCGTTTTCTGTATCCGCTTTCATTACCATTATATAAGGGATGTATGAGTTTTCTCAACATTTAAAAACTTTTTAAAATATTTTATTATATGAATATAGAAATAACTGTGAGCAAAAAGCCAAAAGTACCTGAAATCCAAAAATAAGGAAGACTTAGCTTCCATCCTGACACTAACCAAAGCAGACAATTTAAAAATAAAGCAAAATAAAGAATAAAATGGCTTTCCCCAGATAAACCAGAGGCCAGCGCAACAGATCCGATCAGCAGAATGAAAGCGGTTGAAATAATAGGCAAATGAAAAGAAATTCTTTTTCTAGAAAAGTAAAAAACGGCTAAAATACCAGCAAAAACAAAAAGGGACAAAAAGGCGGTTTGCAAAATAATAGACAATTCAGTAAAATAAATTAAAAACACAGATATTGGAATAAGCAGCAAGAAAATAAGATTTATAATATTTACCATCATTCCTATTTTCTTTTCCTTCGGCTGATTTCCTTCCGTGTAGAGAGCTAGTAAGTAATCGCAATACTGATCAGGAAGCATCCGGCTTTTCTTCCAATTCAATAGCTCATTAACAATGATCTGTTTTCTGCTGTCTTTCAACCTTAAGCACATCCAATCATCCTTATGTAAATTTCGCAAAAAAAATAGTTTACTTCCATTTTAAGAAGTAAACTATTTCCTGGCAATCTTTTTTCTATTCTAAAAAGTCTTTTAAACGTTTGCTGCGGCTTGGATGTCTTAATTTTCTTAAGGCTTTGGCTTCAATTTGACGAATTCGTTCACGGGTAACACCAAATACCTTACCCACTTCTTCCAATGTTCTTGTGCGGCCATCGTCTAATCCAAAACGAAGGCGAAGAACATTTTCTTCACGGTCTGTAAGTGTATCCAGAACATCTTCCAGCTGCTCTTTCAGTAGCTCATATGCAGCATGTTCAGATGGGGATGTCGCATCCTGATCTTCAATGAAATCGCCTAAATGAGAGTCGTCCTCTTCTCCTATCGGCGTTTCCAAAGATACAGGCTCCTGTGCAATCTTAAGGATTTCACGTACCTTATCAGGAGTCAAATCCATATCTTCAGCGATTTCTTCGGGAGTTGGTTCGCGACCGAGATCCTGGAGCAGCTGACGCTGAACGCGAATTAATTTGTTAATGGTTTCAACCATATGCACAGGAATACGAATTGTTCTTGCCTGGTCCGCAATGGCTCTCGTAATGGCCTGGCGAATCCACCATGTTGCATAAGTACTGAATTTATAACCTTTGCGGTAGTCAAACTTTTCTACTGCTTTGATTAATCCCATGTTGCCTTCCTGGATCAGGTCAAGGAAAAGCATTCCACGGCCTACATATCTTTTAGCGATACTAACAACCAGCCGAAGGTTAGCTTCTGCCAATCGTCTTTTCGCTTCTTCATCGCCTTCCTCGATTCTCTTGGCAAGCGATATTTCTTCCTCTGCTGAGAGTAAATCTACGCGTCCGATTTCCTTTAGATACATTCGGACCGGATCATTGATTTTAACTCCTGGAGGCACGCTTAAATCATTCAGGTCGAATTCCTCTTCACCTTTGGCAAGTTCCTGCACATTTGGATCGGCATCCTCGTTATCGCCTACCAATTCAACACCCTGATCGCCAAGGAACTCATAAAATTCATCCATCTGATGGGAATCGACCTCAAACTGAGACATTCTTTCCGCTATATCATCGTAGGCAAGGACACCTGTCTTTTTTCCTATTTCAACTAATTGGTCTTTTACTTGTTCAAGGGTCAACTCTGTATCAACCTCTTTTGAACGGGCCGATTTTTCAGCCATATGTCCCCCTCCTTCCAAAAATCACAGACATTCGTCATCCACCAAGCACTTGGGAAATTTTTATAGGAGACGTTTATCCCAAGTGACTTGTGCCAGGCGCTATTTCACGGCCTGTTTCAATATACCATCTATAGTGACTTGCGCAACTGAATAATTTCCATTGCGATTAATGCTGCTTTTGCATAATCCTTTTGTCGCTCTGCTTCTTTTTCTTCATTAAGTTTTTCCTTTATTTTTAACATCTTTTGATAATTCAACACCTGTTTAATATAATCAGTTAATTCCTGTTCGCTTATTTCATCATTTATGGACATCATTTCGATATCCACCACGATTCGTTTAAGCTTTTCATCGTTTATAAAATTTATAAATGCACTTGGATCAGGTGAATGGCCATTTTCGTAGAAGCCCAAAAGATAGGTAATGATGGCTTGGTGCTCATCGATGTTAAAAGTATTTCCCTGAAGCATATCCTGAACTTTAAATGCTGCGTCACTATCCCGAAGCATGTGGGCGATCAATCTTCTTTCCGCTGTATGGTATGCGGGCTTAAGGTTATCTGCCCTTTTCGGCACTTGAAGCCTTTTCTGAGGCTCGAAAGCCCTCTTGCCCTGCTGGTTCTTACGCTTCTCAGCGTAAAAAACCTGTTTTTGCTGCTCTTTCAAAGCTTCAAGGGAAAGTGAAAATTCACTTGCAAGCTGGCGTAAGTAATGGTCTCTTTCCACCGCTTTATCCAGCTGGCTGATTTCCTTTAATACTTCTTCGATATAAAGAAGGCGATCTCCTTCATTCTGAAGCCTTTTGCCCCTGCGCAGGTAAAGCAGCTTGAAAGCCATGAACGTTACGCTTGAGTCAATGACCTCATTGCGGAACTTTTCTTCGCCATACTCATTAATATAATCATCAGGATCATATCCATCTGGCATTAAAGCGACTCTTACATGGCAGCCCGCCTCGGTCAGCATATTTGCTGCTCTATAAGCTGCTTCTATCCCTGCATTGTCGGAATCGTAACAGATCGTGATTGATTGAACATTTCTTCTTAAGGAAGCAACATGCTCCTCAGTTAAAGATGTACCCATCGTACCGACACCATTTCCCACACCAGCGCGATCAGCGGCGATTACATCAGCAAACCCTTCAAAAAGAACGGCTCTTTGCAATTTTTTTATCTGAGGCCTCGCCAAATGAAAATTATATAAAGTTTTACTTTTATTAAAGATTGCTGTTTCAGGGCTATTTAAATATTTGGGCTCATCGTCCCCAAGTGATCTTCCTGAAAAAGCAATCGTATTTCCGCTGCGGTCAAAAATCGGGAACATGATTCTATCTCTGAAGCGGTCAAAATAGTTCCCGTCTTTTTCCCTTTTGATAATCAGTCCGGCTCTTTCCATAACATCTGCAGGGAATTTTCTTTTTGTCAAAAACTTAAACACAAAATCCCATGACTTCAATGAATAGCCAATTTGGAACTTTTCTATTGACTCCATTGAAAAGCCTCTGTTTAGCAGATATTCCAGAGCATGCTGACCATCTTTTGTATTTACGAGCAGATGGTGATAGAATTTACGTAGAAGCTCATGAGCTTCCATCATCTGCTGTAAATCAACAGGCACTGATTTTGCTGACGCTACTGATGAAGCATCAATCTCGAGCTTGATATTTCCTTTCTCAGCGAGTTTTAATGCAGCTTCCTGAAAGGAATAGCCTTCTAAATCCATCAAAAATGAAAAGGCATTGCCACCCGCTCCACACCCAAAGCAATGATAGATTTGCTTTTCAGGTGAGACAGAAAAGGAAGGGGTATTCTCGCCATGAAAAGGGCAAAGACCAAAGTAGTTACGCCCTTGCTTGTTTAATTGAATATAGTCGCCAATGACATCAACAATATCTACAGCTTGCCGAATTTCATTAACTTTTTCCTCGGCGATCCGCTCTGCCATGAGAACAACTCCATTACTTACTGAGGTATTCTATAAAATGTTACCGAATCCCTTCAAAATTCGACAAAATGTTTGTCAGCTGTTCCACAAACCTGGACCGGTCCTCCCGACTATACGGTTTGGGGCCTTTCCCGTATACTCCTTTTCTGCGTGCTTTCGCTGACAAATATCTCATATCAAGCGCAGTGCGAATTTCATTTTCTTCAAATAAAATTCCCTTGGGTGAAAGGACATAAACTCCTTTTAACAAAAGAGTTGACGCCAGTCCAATATCCTGTGTAACAACCACATCTCCTGAATTGACATTATTCATGATGAATAAATCAGCTGCTTCCTTGCTGGAATCAACAAACTTCCAAACTGCCCCGTTAAGATCATTTTTCATGTGAGCAAAAGAAGCAACAAAGACTGCGTCCACGGAAAAGGAATTAGCAATTTCGACAATTTCTTCTTTTACAGGACAGGAATCAGCATCCACCATAACGATTGGTTTGCCTAATGTTCTAATAATTCTACATCACTCCGCATATTCCTTCTTTCCAAGAATAACTTTTGTATAGAGATATATGTCGAATTTTTTCTTGGACGAAACCTTGACATGCCACAATAAATAGTTTATTCGTTCGGAATGAACTCTAAACCTATTCGGGTACATTTTTATCACAATTTTTTATTATAGTACATTAAAGTCTATTTTGCCATTATTTTATCTCTATAATCACAAACTTAAATTTGCAATTTTTTCACTTGGCCAGTGGAGGTTTACCAACCTGCATTTTCTTTACCCTGTCGCTGGCTAACGCAGGTATAAATGTCCGATTTAATAAGTATTCAGCATTTGCTCGAAAGATTCCTGATTTTAGACAAAAGAAAAGGCACATAAAAAAATTATGTGCTAGCTTATTGGAAAGCTTTTACGGTATTGATTTAAAATCATATTTGCCGTCTCTTCAACCGCTTTATTGGTAACATCAATAACCGGGCATTTGATTTTGGATACAATTTTTTCAAAATAAGAAATTTCTTCTTTAATTCTCTCTATATTTGCATAGCTTGCACTATCACTTAATCCCAAAGATATCAAACGTTCTCTGCGGATATAATTTAATTTTTCAGGACTGATTTTTAGGCCGTAGCATTTTTCAGGCGGTACAAGAAACAGCTCTTCAGGAGGATCCACTTCCGGCACAAGAGGGACATTTGCAACCTTCAGCCTTTTATGCGCAAGATATTGTGAAAGTGGCGTTTTGGAAGTTCTCGAAACCCCAATTAGGACAATATCCGCTTTTAAGATTCCTCTGGGATCGCGACCATCATCATATTTAACCGCAAACTCGATGGCTTCGATCTTTTTAAAGTAATCCTCATCAAGCTTTCTGACCAAGCCCGGTTCAAAAAGCGGCGTTACACCGCAAGCTTTTTGGATTTGATCCATTAAAGGACCCACGATATCAAATACATAAATCCCTTCTTCTGCTGCTCTTTGGTTAATATATTTTCTCATATCAGGTTTAACCATCGTATAAGCTATCATCCCATTATCCAGCTTAGCAAGAGAAATGACTTCATCAATATGTACCTTTTCTTCAACATACGGAAACCGCTTGATAGTTATATCACTGCCATTAAACTGGCTCGTGGCAGCCTTTGTAACAAGTTCGGCTGTTTCCCCAACTGAGTCAGAAACGACGTAGATGATCGGCATTTTTCCCATTCTTCAACACCATCTCCTTCTAACAATTAATCTATTTCTCCCCCGCAAGGGCCAAGAATGCTTTTGTTAAATTGGTTTTTGTTATTCTGCCGTTAACTTCAAATCCCTTATCAGACTTCTTTACTACCGGCAGTGCATCAATTTGCTTTTCGATCAGCTTTTTAGCTACCTCTATAAGTAAATCATCTTTCTCGCACATCGTTATATTTGGCATTCTAGTCATAATAATGTTCACAGGAATCGAGTTCAGCTCCTGCTTGCCAATACTTGCACGAAGAAGATCCTTCCTGGATAAAACTCCAACAAGCAAAGAATCCTGGTCGACAACAAATAAAGTGCCTACGTCCTCCAGAAACATCGTAACAATTGCATCATATACTGAAACATTTTCATTGACCACAACCGGAATTGACTGATAATCCTTTACATACAGCTTTTGAAGGTTTTCCGTTAATAACTGGGCACCTGTTTTGCCCGTATAAAAATAGCCTACACGAGGACGCGCATCCAAATAGCCTGCCATTGTCAAAATGGCCAAATCCGGCCTTAAAGTCGCCCTGGTCAAGTTTAATTGTTCTGCTATGCTCTCTCCAGTGATTGGGCCATTTTCCTTCACGATTTCAATAATCTTTTCCTGCCTTTTATTTAATTCGATTTTCCTCACCACCTAACATGGGAAAGATCTGGTCTATTTTAAAGGGTATACATTGCCAGACCTTCTGAATTCAATATAAATAAGGTTATACTTTTATATAATTATTATATACTATTTGCCATAAATGAAAAGATGCGTTTCACACATATTCAGTTATTGCCAGCACACTGTGTCAAAAATATGAAAGAGCCCGTCACAGGATATAACAGGCTCTTCCTTTACCTGGCAGCAGCATCCTGCTGCCATTCCTTATTTAAATTTAATCCTATTCCATCATGAAAGGCAAAATTTTAGCTCGTTATTTAACAATAATTTCATTCATATTGGCAAACTGCATAATTAATTCGGCTAAAAGTGTCATTTGATTCAGTCTGTTTGTCCTGATTGCCCCGTTGTCGGCCATAACCATTGTATGTTCGAAGTATTGGTCAATCTCAGGCTTCATGCTTATAAGCAAGTTAAAAGCTTCTTCCTCTGAAACCTCTTTACGCAATTCTTCACTCACTGATAGATATTTATTAAAAAGAGCTTTTTCAAACTCATTCTCAAACCAGCTGCTATCGACTTCGCCCTTTTCTTTGGATTTTGAAGAAATATTAATAACACGGCTAAGCGCTTCTATGCTTTCTTTAAAGCCTTCAGAATCCTTTTTGGACTCAAGGACTTCAGCTCTTTCTACAATGGATGGCACCGAGCCGATTTCTCCTCCTAAAACAGCGTCAATTAAGTCATATCGAATTGCTTTTTCCTGTAGCATATATTTGACTCTTAGCTTAAAGAATGAAACCAATTCCTGAAAAAGTTCCTCTTTTGTCTTCTTGCCAATCTTCGCATTAAGGACTGCTTCCAGTGATAAATCAATTAGGTTTTCAAGCTTAACATTCCAATTCTTTGCCAGTAATGTTTGGATGATCCCTGACGCCTGTCTTCTTAGGGCATAAGGATCCTGCGAACCGCTTGGAATTATGCCAATTGCAAAAGAAGAGACGATTGTGTCCATTTTTTCTGCAATGGCCAGTACAGCCCCAGGATTGCCTGAAGGCGTTTTATCTTCTGCATTCCGCGGCATATAATGCTCATTGATGGCATGCGCCACTGCTTCTTTTTCGCCTTTTTGGAGAGCATATTTTTCTCCCATGAATCCCTGTAGCTCTGGAAACTCATAAACCATATGGGAAACAAGGTCGAATTTGCTTATTTCAGCAGCACGGTCTGCCACTGCTATTTCCTCTTCACTGAAACCGAGTTCATCACTTAATTTATTTGCCAATTGGCGCACGCGAGCGACTTTTTCCGCGAGCGTTCCGATTTCTTCATGGTATACAATGCTTTTCAGCTTTTCCAATGAAACATTAATATCCGTTTTCTGGTCTTCTTTATAGAAGAATGCAGCATCAGCAAGCCTTGCTCTTAGAACTTTTTCATTTCCTTTAGCCACTTTCTCCAGGTGCTCATGTCCCCCATTTCTAACTGTCACGAAATAAGGAAGCAGCTTTTCATCTTTTGATTTCACCGGAAAATAACGCTGATGTTCTTTCATGGATGTTATCAGAACTTCTTCGGGAAGTTCAAGAAATTCCTCTTCGAATTGGCCATATAAAGCAGTAGGGTATTCAACAAGATTATTTACTTCCTCTAATAAATCCTCGTCTACAGGTATAACCCATCCGTTTTCTTCTTCGATCTTTTCCAGCTGTGATTGAATGGCATTTTTTCTTTCCTGCGGGTTCGTAATCACATATTGTGCCAGCAAAGCTTTTTCATAATCAGCCGGACTGCTGAGCTCAATTTCTTCACCCAGGAATCGGTGTCCTCTTGTCCAATTCGATGTTTGAACATTCGTAATGGCAAAAGGAATGACTTCGTTTCCGAATAAGGCCACTAGCCATTTAATAGGCCTTACAAAACGCAGCTCCTGGTCTGCCCATTTCATATTCTTTGGAAATGTTAATGAGGTAATAAGCTGCTGCAGTTCTGGCAGAAGGGCAGCTGTTTCCTGTCCCTTAATAAATTTGTTGACATGAGCATATTCAACCCCATTAATTTCTTTAAAGAAGATGTCCTCTACAGAGGCACCCTGTCCGCGGCTGAATCCGATTGCAGCTTTTGACCATTCGCCATCTTCGTTTAATGCAATTTTTTTGGCAGGCCCTTTTGCTTCTTCATTTATGTCTTCCTGTGCAGTACTTACGCCAGTTAAAAGAACAGCCAAACGGCGAGGAGATGAATAGGCTTTTATCTCTTCATATGAAATCTTCTTCTCTTTAAGCCAGGAGCTTACTTTGTCTGAAAGCTGGTTCATTGAATTAGTCACAAATCTGGCCGGCATTTCTTCCAGGCCAATTTCCAATAGCAGATCTTTTTTATTCATGGGTTCCTTCCTCCTTTGCATTTAAAATTGGGAAACCAAGCTTCTCTCGCTCTTCATAGAAGGTTTTGGCAACTTTCCTGGCAAGGTTTCTGCAGCGGGCTATATAACCCGTTCTTTCTGTAACAGATATAGCTCCTCTGGCATCGAGCAGGTTAAAAGTGTGCGAACATTTTAAAACATAATCATATGCTGGATGGACAAGACCTTCATCCATTTGCCTGTGCGCTTCTTTTTCATAGATATTGAACAAATTGAAAAGCATATCAGGATCTGAAGTTTCAAACGTATATTTTGAATGCTCAAACTCGGGCTGCAGGAATATATCTCTTACCGTAAAGCCATCTGTCCATTCAAGGTCAAACACATTTTCTTTATCCTGGATGTATGATGCAAGCCTTTCAATTCCATATGTAATTTCAACAGAAACCGGCTTGCACTCTAATCCGCCCACCTGCTGGAAATAAGTGAATTGTGTAATTTCCATTCCATCAAGCCACACTTCCCATCCTAAGCCAGCACAGCCAAGGGATGGATTTTCCCAGTTATCTTCCACAAAGCGGATATCATGTTCCAGCGGATTAATACCTAATGCTTTTAATGAATCCAGGTATAACTCCTGGATGTTATCCGGAGAAGGCTTCATAATCACTTGAAATTGGTGATGCTGATAAAGCCTATTTGGATTCTCACCATAACGTCCATCAGCAGGGCGGCGTGAAGGCTCTACATAAGCCACATTCCATGGCTCTGGTCCGATTGCTCTTAAAAACGTATAGGGGCTCATCGTACCTGCGCCTTTTTCCACATCATACGCCTGCATTAGGATACAGCCCTGGGCTGACCAATGTTTTTGGAGTGTTAATATCATGTTTTGAATATTCATAAGACACCTCTTCTTTTTTCCCTGATTTTAGTATTAAAACATTTGGCTATATTAACCTTGTCTGTTGATTCCCGCTCCCGGTTGTTAAAATCCACGATAAGCTTTAATAGAGCTAAACATAAAAAAACTCCCGTCTCTATGCTCAAGGCATAGGGACGAGAGTTTACCCGCGGTTCCACCCTATTTGCTGCAGCCTTTGCCGCAGCCTCTTTTATATCAAAAGACAATATTGCTCTGGAGCGCCCTTCCTCAACCTTCCATGCCTGGCTTCCACCGCCCCAGGTTCGCTTTTATAGAATGAGTTAAGTACTCTTCTCCTTCACTGCAATTATTTAATTAATTTGAATCATAGCGGAAACCTTATTGATTGTCAATATTCAAGCAACCTAAACCTAAGGTTCGTTTAAATTACATAAGATCATCAAACTTGGCCATCTGGTTTAGAAACTTTTTTGTTTTTAAGTTTAGGCCCGAGTATTCTTCGTAATAAGCTGAAATGATTTTTTTCAATTCCGCTTTTGTTTCCGGCTTGACAGAGATATTTCCAAGCCTGGACAAATCAAAAAAGTAAAACAGGCGCAGCAGCTTGATTGTCCCCTGTGAAACCTTGTAATGATACGGGTCTTTTTCAAGGCAACGGTGGCAAATTAGGCCGTTTTCCCGGATAGAAAATGAAAAATGCCCGTCAGTGCTTCCACAGACAGAACATTGATCAAGAACAGGATATAATCCCAAAGTATTCAGCATCTTCATTTCATAAATGTTTGCAATGATTTCCGGGTCATAGCCTTCATTTATATAATTCAGGGACTGGTAAAGCAATTCAAATAAAAATGGATTTGGTTTTTTGTCCTCTGTGCTTTTATCGGTTAAATCCACAATATAGCTTGCGTAAGCGGTCAGAAAAATATCTTCCTTGATGGAACGCATGGATGCAGCCATTTCTCCTTGTTGGAGAGTCCCTAATCCGCTTCCTCTTTGCACTAAAAAGTATCCGTATGTAAAAAGCTGGGTGACAGCAGCTAGGCGGCTGTTCGGCTTTTTCGCACCGCGTGCCATCACACCAACCTTTCCCCACTCACGGGTGTATAGGGTGACTATTTTATTTGTTTCGCTATAATTAGTAGTTCTTATGACGATGCCTTCACATTTATCAAGCACCTTTGACACCATCCCTGTCTTTCGACAAACCTATGAGATGGGAAAATCAGCTTCTGCTAGCTCTTCATCGTTATTTCCGGGTATATCTTGAGTTTCCTTTTCTAGCTCCTTGAAGAGAAGATATGTGTCAATATTACCTGTCTGGGAAAACACTTTCCAGGTAAAATCCATCATCGAAAACCCCACCTTTCCGTTATTCAACTAGCAATTTATTTATCCCAATACTTTATCTATATCATAGCCTGTCTTTGTAAAATCATGAGACGAAAATATTGTCAATCAGTATCATGCATATTAACCAAAAACTGTTAATACTTTAATTAGGGCTGGTAAATTAGTACTCATCCTCACGGAAACCAAAATCGCGGAGCTGGGACATTTTGTTTCTCCAATCTTTTTGAACCTTGACCCAAAGCTCAAGATAGACTTTTGATCCGAGCAGGTTTTCAATATCCACCCTTGCCCGTTTACCAACTTCCTTCAGCATTTTTCCCTGCTTTCCGATTACAATTCCTTTTTGCGAATCACGTTCTACGATAATGGTGGCCATCACATGAACGACATCCTTATCTTCACGGCGCTCCATCTTATCGATCATTACGGCTAGCGAGTGCGGAATTTCTTCTCTTGTAAGGTGCAGTACTTTTTCTCTGATCAGTTCGGAAACAATAAATCTTTCAGGGTGGTCAGTCACCTGGTCGGCAGGATAAAACTGCGGCCCCTCAGGAATATATTTCTTAATCTGTCCCAATAGTGTCTCAACATTATTTCCCTCAAGAGCAGATATGGGGATAATTTCACTGAATTCGTACTTCTCCTTGTATGAATCAATTAACTTCAGCAGTTCATCCGGATGTACCTGGTCAATTTTATTGATAACAAGGAAAATAGGAGTACGAACTGACTGAAATTTTTCAATGATAAATTCTTCACCGCGGCCGAAACCTTCCTGGGCATTAACCATAAACAGGATGACATCAACTTCCTTAAGCGTGTTTTGGGCAACTTTCATCATAAAGTCTCCCAGCTTGTGCTTTGGTTTATGGATTCCGGGTGTATCGATGAAGATAAATTGTGCATCATCTGTTGTCAGGACACCTTGGACTTTATTGCGTGTCGTTTGCGGCTTATCACTCATAATGGCAATTTTCTGTCCGATTACGCGATTTAAAAAGGTTGACTTTCCAACGTTTGGCCTGCCAATTATGGAAATAAACCCTGATTTGTGTCCTTTTGCTGTTGTCTCGTTATTCATGCAGATCCTCCGGTGAAAATGCTCCTGGCAATAATTCTTCTACTGTTAATTCACTTATATCCCCTTTTAAATTTGTTAAAACCACTTTCATATCTGGGGGGCATAACTCTGATATTACCTGCCTGCAAGCACCGCATGGAGGCACAGGACGATCTGTGTCAGCGACTACGGCAATGGCTGAAAAGTTTTTAACTCCATCTGAATATGCTTTGAACAGAGCAGTCCTTTCGGCACAGTTGCACATGCTGTAAGCTGCATTCTCAATATTGCAGCCATGGAAGACCTGCCCGTCTTCACTTAAAAGCGCCGCTCCTACTTTAAATTTTGAATAAGGTACATATGCTCTATCTCTTGCTATCTTTGCTTCTTCAATTAGTTGATCCATTTTCACGTTTATTTCTTCCTTTCAGGTAAGAAGGCTGAAGCCTCCCTTTTATTTTACACCATTTTGCCGCCATTTTCACCGTTTGTAGCAAAAACGTAATAAAAAAATTGAATTTTCTAAAAATATATCAGCTTTTAAAATTCTGCTCTTTAACTTGCCTGTTGATTTCCGTTACAGGTACTCGCTTCGCGGGCGGTTTCAGGAGCCTCCCCAGCGCTTTGCGCTTCCGGGGTCTCCTTCAAGAAGCTTCTCCCGCAGGGGTCGAGCACCTTCCACTCCAATCAACAGGGTGCCAAAATCAATAATGCGGTTTAACAGAGGCTAAATTTAAATAGGCTGTTCTGTCATTTTAGCGGATTCAGTGAGCGTTTTCAAACTCCGGAAACAACAATTTTGTTACAAGAAAATGATGGTTCCAGAACAGCTTCCTTTGATGATTCGAAATTAGAAAAAATAAAGCCGCCCAACAGGACAGCTTTCGTTCAGCTCATATAAGCAATGATTTTAGGCAAAAAAATGATGGTTCCAATAATTACACTTAAAAAGGCATATATAAAAACGGCTCCGGCAGCAGTATCCTTCGCTTGCTTTGCAAGGGGATGATACTCTTCAGTTGCAAGATCGACAACCCTTTCAACAGCCGTATTCATTAATTCAAGTGACAGCATTCCACCGATGGCGAAAAGAATAATAATCCATTCAATCCAGGAAATAGCAAAAACTAATCCAAGCAAAATAACAGCTATGGAAATAAACAGATGTATTTGCAGGTTCCTTTCTCTCTTCACAGCTGATTTGATGCCGGAAAATGCAAAAGTAAAGGATTTAAGGACACTGTGGGTACGTTTCTTACTACCTCGAGAGCCCGAATTCATCTAAAATATCCTTCTGGCGGGAAAACATTTTTTCCTCATCCTCATGGTTTTCATGATCATACCCCAGGAGATGAAGGAAGCCATGAACCGCTAAAAAACCAAGTTCGCGCATAAAAGAGTGTCCGTATTCCTCTGCCTGCTCCTTTGCTTTTGCAACAGAAATGATAATGTCACCCAAAACCCTTGGCATATCCGCACCAACAAGCTCAACTTCTCCTTCACCGAGTTCTTCCATAGCAAAGGAAATAACATCTGTCGGCCGATCTTTATCACGGTATTCCCTATTGATCTCTTGAATACGATCATTGGTCACAAATGTAATTGATACTTCGCTATCCGCTTCCACTCCTTCTCTTGAAGCAGCAAAGTTAATTAAATCTTCTATTTGGGCTATATTTTTTTCCGTCAGTTCATTTGTCTCATCTAAAAAGTCAATGCTTAAACTCATGCTTGTTTCACCTTCTGTTTTGTCATTTCAGGATATTCTATTCGAGAATGGAATATTCCGTTTAACGTTTCACAAAATGAGTGCGAAACGGCTTCCAGTTCTTTTAAGGTTAAATCACATTCATTCAGCTGTCCATCCTGGAGCCGGTCTGCAATAATATTTCTTACCAGCCCTTCGATTTGTTCAGTAGTAGGGTGTGACATGGATCGAACTGCAGCCTCCACACTATCCGCGATTCCAATAATTGCGGATTCCTTTGATTGAGCTTTCGGTCCGGGATAACGGTAATCCTCCTCTTTGACTTCCAGGCCAGTTTGTTTTGCTTTATGGTAAAAATATTTTAGCAACGTAGTCCCATGATGCTGCTCGGCAATATCGACAATCTCTTTCGGCATCTTATGCTTTCTTAGCATTTCCGCACCATCTGCAGCATGTGCAATGATGATATTTTTGCTGGTCTGAGGCGGCAGCCGGTCGTGAGGGTTTTCAATATTAACCTGGTTTTCGATAAAAAATTGCGGGCGCTTCGTTTTGCCGATATCGTGATAATAGCAGCCAACCCTTGCCAAAAGTCCATTTGCACCTATTGCTTCACAGGCCGATTCTGAAAGATTGGCAACCATCACACTATGATGGTAAGTGCCCGGTGACTCCGTCAAAATCTTTCGCAGCAGAGGATGATTGGGATTCGACAGCTCGATCAGCCTCATGGTTGATAAAATGCCAAAGCCTGCTTCAAAATACGGCAGCAGCCCAATCGTAAGGACTGCGGAGGATATGCCTGAAATAAGAGCTATGACAAAATAAAAACCATATTCAACAGTATCATAATGCCCATTTCTTAGAAATAGCAGCGAAAAAATAACAACAACATTTACTGCTGATACAAACATCCCTGCCTGCAAAATTTTAGATCGGCGATTCTGCTTGCTTAAAAACAGAATTGCGGCTAAACCACTGCATATGATATAGATTCCGGCGGTAACCTGGAATGTGCCTGTTATTCCCTCGTTAAAAATAATGCTTCCGCAAATTGCCATTATAATTGTAAAGTAAAGCGCCAGTTTTTCATCGATTAAAATCTTAATCAGCATTGCACCCATAGCAGCAGGGAAGATGTAGCCTATTTCCGAGTAATCGTAGTCCTGAAAGATGCTGATGACCTTCATAAGCAATATGGACAAGATAAATACAAGGCTGAACAGCAGCAAATAACTTTGCTTGACATCGGATTGAACATTTAATTCATGGAAGTAATAGTACAGAGCAGAAAGAACAATCACGATGATCAATGACAATCCGATGAAAGGCTGCAGTGAATTAACACTGTCGAGCAGCCCTACAAGCTCAAGCTGTCTGTAAATATCTCTGCTGATCAGCTGATTTTCTTCAACGATGATCTGGCCCTGAAGAATTTTAACAGGTTCAACACTCTCTACAGTCTGCTGGCGCAATTCTTCAGTTGCAACCGGGTCATAAAATTGATTTTGATAAATGGCATAACGCCCCAATTCAATTGCAGCCTGCTTTAAATCCGCACTTAAACTGGTAAATCGAAGTTCTTCCTCGACCCTCTTTTTAGCATTTTCTACCTGCTCGGCTGGTATCTCACTATTCATAATCTTATTAATGGCTGTTACCGTGAGGTCCTTGGCAATTGACAATTCCCCTTCTTTTGCCTGCAGTAATGCCAGAAATACCCCATCAGAAACTTCCCTAGTAACATCTTCTGTTAATTTTTCTTTTACCCTTGCCAGTTTCTCATTGGAAGAAGGAACAGATGGCTCCGGTGCCTCTGCCCCCTCCTGTTCCGATTCAGAAGCCTCTTTCTCCTTTTCTTCCATCTCTTCCTGGACTTCTTCATTCACTTCAGAAACAGATCCAAAAATGGAGGTGACTAAATCGACCCGGTTTTGCGCTATTTCTTTTTTAACAACATATATGTCCTTAACATTATTTTCGGCATCTTTTTTCTTTCTCTCTGTGCTCGCTTTATCTTCAATAGTTATCGGGGATCTGATGGTCTGTTCAGCAACAGAGAACAAACTAAGATCCAATTTTTCCGGCTTAACATTGCTATACATGGAAAAATACATAACAATTCCCAAAAGAAGAAATAACAACACCCGAAAAAAAGTCATATTTAATAAATTCCTGATTTTAGTCATACTCTGCTGAAGGTTTGCCATAATTACCCCTCCTATCTTGGCTAAAAGCTGCCAGATAAGCTTTATTAGCAACTCAATGCATACTATTTAATTATGTAAAATCATAACAGTTTTTTTACTAAGTTTCACCAAGAAAAATGTCTATTTAGTAACAGGTTACCTAAACCTTTCACTAATAGCAAATAATTCCATAATCTTCATAAAAAAGTGCAAACCCTAGCCCATAAAATTTTAAAGCATTCAGAAGTTAGGAAATGCTCTTAACTCCAATTAAAAAACCGCCAAGGATGGCGGCCTTTAGCTATTGTCTTTTTCATAGGCATGGATAATTTTTGCTACGAGCGGGTGGCGCACAACATCACTTTGTTCCAGATGAACAAATGATAAACCATTGACTCCGCCAAGAATGTTTTCGGCCACAATTAATCCTGATTTTACTCCCTTTGGTAGATCCACTTGAGTTTGATCTCCGGTTATGATCATTTTTGATCCGAAGCCCAGGCGGGTTAAAAACATTTTCATTTGTGCCTGAGTTGTATTTTGTGCTTCATCCAGGATAACAAATGCGTCATCCAATGTTCTCCCCCGCATATAAGCTAACGGGGCAATTTCAATCGTACCTCTTTCAATCATTCTTTGGGTATGCTCTGCACCTAAAATGTCATGCAATGCATCATATAATGGCCTCAAATAGGGATCGACCTTTTCCTTTAAATCCCCCGGCAAAAATCCAAGGCTTTCCCCTGCTTCAACAGCAGGACGAGTAAGGATAATCCGCTTTACATTCCCATTCTTTAATGCGTTGACTGCCATGACAACTGCCAGATACGTCTTTCCTGTTCCAGCCGGACCAATGCCAAACACAAGATCATTCTTACGGATGGCATTGATATATTGGCGCTGCCCCAGTGTTTTGACGCGAATGGACTTGCCTTTGGCATTTTTCGTTATTTCTTCTTCATATAAGTCACTGAAATAATCAAGTGTTCCTTTATTCGCCATTTGAAGTGCATACATGACATCTCTCTGGCTTATATTTATTCCTTTTCGAATAACATACAGCAATTTTTCCAATACCTTGCCGACCAGCTCTACCTTATCCATTTCTCCAGATACATAAACGGATTCACCTCTGGTCACAATGGAAACATTCAGTTCTTGCTCAATAATTTTTAGGTTAGCATCCGAATTCCCCAATAAGGCAATTGCTTCATTTGGGTCTTCCAGCTGCACGTTCATCGTTTTCAAGTCATCTGTCATTCCGAATCTCCTTGAATAATTGGTTGTCCTTCTGCAATATTCTCAATAATTTGGAAATGTATTGCTATTGTTACTTTACCATTGTCTACTGATTGGTGCAAAACTTTTTCACCCTTAACCTTAGCATTTTCATCTAGACGGTTTTTTATATCATTTCGTGCCATAACTTTCGCAACATCAAACGCTTCTTCATTTGAATAAATCCTGGTTACCTGCTCCCTTTCCCTGTAAGTTACATTTTTATATGAAAAAGGAAGCTCCCATTTCAAGAACCTGATTCTCTTTTCATTTTCCTCTAATTCATATTCTTTAAACTCCGGCTTGCCAAAACCCCATACCGGAATATTTACCGAACCAATTGTTATGGAATGCTTTATTTTTTCATTCCCATTAAATACCTGAAAAGTGCTCTTAAGCGGCAGTTCAACTGTTGACTTGTACCATGTCTCGCCAAAAATTTCCCCTTTGGCAGGAACGGTCTCTGTTTCCCCTTCTTTGCCGATGATTCCAGACACCAGCAGCTGACCGGGCTGAACATGATCATGTATGTCTACAACAGGCCGGCCTTCTTCAACAAACATGTCCACTATGACGGCCTTCTTTTTGGCCACCAGATGACGCGGGCTTAAATATTCCGATTTATCAGGTTCATTCTTTTCCACAACCTGTAAATGGTAGGTTGTCCCTTTTAACTCCACACCAACCCACGTAATGGCCTCAATATTATTGGATAGCTTCCGCTGAATCGACTCCACATTATCAACAAAGAATTGCAGCTTTCCTGTTTTAACGCCCATCTTGTCCAATTCCTTGCGAATTTGATATTCAGTGGCCGGGTTTGCCCCTTTAATTTCAATTCCCCATACCATATTGGATAGAAGGAGAATCACTGCAAGAAAAGCCAAAGCGCCGGCAACAAATCCGCTGTTTTTAAGGAGCCTTTTAAAAAGAAAAGGGATCCCAGCCCGCTGCAGGAACTCGATTTTGCAATCGCTGTTCCTGGCGAGGCTTCTAATTTTTTTTGCATCTTCAAGCTTCATTTTAAAAGTTACGGCCTGTGTGCCATGATTTTTTACATTCCAAATGTAAATTCCGCTTCGGGTAAGTGTGTTAATAAACCGCTCAATTCCCTTCCCGCTTGCTTTAACTGTCACAAGCCCCCTGTAAAACTCAATCCACTGGTTCTTCATTTCCTTCCCCCTGAATAATTAATCATTGTCTGTAATATAGGTCACTGAGTCAATTTTCCCCTCCAGCAGTATCTCTTCAGGCAAAATCGTTTTTATAACAAACGCTTTACCTTTTATTAATAGCTGCCCCTGCTTTAAAAGCAGCCTAAGCTCCTTATCTGAAAAGGCAAGTAATCCCCGGTGGTTTTCAATATATATATGGATTTGTCCAATCATAGTGATGCGGGGTAAATCCATCATGACATCTTGAGGAAGCTCCATATTTTTAGTCATCCAGCTGCGGACGAAATGTCCCCATTTTTTTGCCATAAAAAAAGAACCCCCTTTCATCTCATATGTATGAAATGAAAGGGGGTTCTAGCACTTATTTTTGATTACTTCCTTTTAATCGACCGATGGCGATTTTTCGCTCTGGGCGGACCGAGGATCTCAGACCAAATAATTCCATCGACAATCGCCTGCTTTTGAGGTGTAAACTGTCTTGATGTTTGCATCTGAGTTTGATGGCGCTCCACTGGCTTTGCAGCTGGCTCTCTTACTAAATTTGCTTGCCTTTCAGCAGCTCGCTTTTGGTTCTGAAGAGCCCTCATGCTTTCCTCAGCCTGCTGTTTCCGCCGCCTGTATTCTTCTTCTATCCTGCTTGTTCTTTCAGCCGGCTGCCTCTTTTCTTCCTTCAGCGCTTCTTCCATTGAAGTCTCCAGAACTGGATGCTCTTCTTGCGGCCTCTGCTGCGGAGGTTTATTATTATTTCCAGGATGTTCTCCCTTCTTTTTCTTAAAGAAGGAGGAGATAAACGCTAATAGAGCTATGAGAATAAATGGATTCTCCAATAATATTTCCAAGAGAGTTTCCTCCCTTCCCCCCTTAAGGGATCATTTAGTCGTTTTTGCGGCCATCTTTGCGGTCTTCACTCATATTACCTATTGAATCTCTCATCTCTGTATCAGCTGAGATGTTTTGGATATTCATATAATCCATAACACCGATATTACCGGAACGCAACGCTTCTGACATAGCTAGCGGAACCTGTGCCTCTGCTTCAACAACCTTTGCTCTCATTTCTTCTACGCGGGCTTTCATTTCCTGTTCCTGCGCAACAGCCATTGCACGCCTTTCTTCCGCTTTTGCCTGGGCAATTTTCTTATCCGCCTCTGCCTGTTCAGTCTGAAGTTCTGCTCCAATGTTCTTGCCGATGTCCACATCCGCAATATCGATCGAGAGAATCTCAAAGGCGGTTCCAGCATCTAAACCTTTTGAAAGAACAGTTTGAGAAATCATGTCTGGATTCTCAAGAACCTTTTTATGATTGTCAGATGAACCGATTGTAGAGACAATCCCTTCGCCGACACGTGCCACAATCGTTTCCTCGCCGGCCCCCCCAACAAGGCGGTCGATATTTGCTCTTACTGTGATTCTTGCTTTAGCCTTCACTTCAATCCCATCCATCGCTACACCAGCAATGAAAGGTGTTTCGATTACTTTAGGGTTAACGCTCATCTGAACGGCTTCCAAAACGTCACGGCCCGCCAAATCAATGGCCGCACTGCGTTCGAAGCTTAAATCAATATTTGCACGGTGTGCCGCAATCAAAGCATTCACCACGCGGTCAACATTACCTCCCGCAAGATAATGGCTCTCCAGCTGGTTTGTTGAAACATCCAGCCCTGCTTTATGGGCCTTAATCAATGGATTGATTACGCGACTAGGTATAACCCGGCGAAGCCTCATTCCAATTAATGTGAATATGCTGACTCTTACTCCGGCTGCCAATGCTGAAATCCACAGCATGACCGGTACAAAGGTAAATAATATTCCCAACAAAATGACTCCCAGTACAACGGCAACCAGGACAAATACTGTTCCTGCTTCAAGCATGTTCTTACCTCCTGAAATTTTTATTTATCTAAATCAAGATTAGATATTTCCCTTACAACAATACGGGAACCTTCTGCCTTAACCACTTTTAATTTGGCTCCTTTGGCGATATAGCCTCCCTCGCTGACAACGTCAATCCGTTCATCCTGGAGGACTACCGTCCCTGACGGACGCAGTGCAGTGAGTGCATATCCTTCGAGTCCAATCAGTTCAAGCCTGCTTTTATTCGAAATATAGCCTTTTTCCGTATTTGTGCTATCGGTTAAAATGATGTTTTTAAAGAATTTCATCTTTTTACCAAACACCTTTATCATTAAAATAGATGCCAAAACTGATATTCCGAGGGCGATTAATATTGACATCCCCATATGGGCAACATCGTCAGTCGCCAAAAACAGGCTGCCCAGTATAGATGCTATTCCGGCTATTCCCGCAATGCCGCCCGGGAGGAAAAACTCTGCAATAATTAAGCCTATACCGATTAAAAATAGGATGAGCGTTTCATACCCTGCCAATCCGGCAACCATATGCCCATAGAAGAAAAGCAGCAATGCTGATAGCCCCATAAAACCTGGAATTCCAAAACCCGGTGAGTACAGCTCAAGTACCAGCCCCAGGCTCCCAATTGATAAAAGAATTGGCACCACCACCGGATGGGTAATTAAGCGAGCAAGCCTTTCTGCAAAACTTTCATCAATGGTCCTTATTTCAGCGTTCTCATATCCCAGCCTTTTTAATAAATCGGCCCTCGAATTAACGGTACCTTCCGAATAGTCCACTTCCTCAGCCTGATCTGCTGTTAGGGTAAGCAGTTTCCCTTTTGGAGCGCCAAGCTCAGGCAAATCCACTGATTCATCTGCCATCGCAAGTGCATAAATAGGGTCTCTATCCGTCTGCTTTGCCGCGCTCTGCATAGCAGCAAACCAGTATGATTCAGCTTTCTTTCCAGCGGTATTGCCCTGCTGGTCGATGATGGCTGCAGAACCCATTGTCGAGCCAGGAACCATGTAAATTTCATCTGTATTTAATGAAATATAGGCACCCGCTGATAAAGCCTGCTTGTTAACAAACGAAATCGTTTTCACTTTAGTGGATGTCAAAAGCTTTCCAATCTCACCTGCTGCATCTACTGCCCCTCCTGGAGTATTCACTTCAAATATAATGGCAGAAGCATTCTCTTCCTCAGCTGTATGGACAGCCCTGCTCAAAAAAGCATAAAGCCCTTTTTCTACCGTTTCTTCAATAGGAGCGATATAGACTATTTCATTTTCGGCTTTTCCCTGAAAAGGGACTGCCAGCAGCACAAAAGCAAGCAAAAAGGAAAAGACAGTCAATAGCCTTCTTGCAGTCATCTCTTTCCCCCCTTCGAAGTTTAACTAGAATATATGTATGTATCTACGGTTGAACTCTGAAAAAGTTTCAATTTTAAAAGAAAAAATCAACCTGTATATCCTTATTTTAGTATATCCCTCTATCACCAGTAAAATATAAGCAGCTTATAAGTACAATTTATCTAACTTCAATGTTACCAACAATAGTGCCTTTTCTATGCATTTGTACATATTTTTTCTGAAAAATAGGTAAAAGGCACTTACTATTCTAAATGAATACCCTAAAGTGATCCTAAGATTAGAAAGGAGATTGTTTAATGGGTTACCCGAATATACCTGATATCACACCGAATATTGACATTGATGTCAGGTAGAGATGGGGCATGACGAGTCCGTAGGTGAAACTCTTCTAAATCTGCTTAAAAACACCAATGAATTGCAGAAGTCTATGTATCAAAAAATTCTCATCTATTCTAACCGTTTTTCAGAGGCGGAAATCTTCTCTGTATATGAAGGACACGATGAAATTGTATTTCTTCAGGAGAATGATTTCCCGCAGATTATTGAACTAATAAACGAAATGGCTAACCGCTGTTCTCTAAAAGAATGGAAGCGGATAGAGATAAAAACAGAAGCAGAAAAGGCATTTCAGGTTAACAAAAGAAAGAAACTGTTAAGAAGTTTTCACTCCCTTAAAAATCAAACGAAAACACTATGGATGATTTCAGGCGCTGATATCAGACATAAAAAATGCAGAGATATGCCATGCTGAGCTATCTCTGCCGCCAGCTGACATACAAAATAAAAAAGACCGTCAGCCAGGGGCCTTCGGTCTTTTATTACATAGTTTTATGAAAGGTGTTGTTGTACAAGTTTATTTACTAGTGATCCGTCTGCTTTGCCTTTAACTTTAGGCATAATGGCAGCCATCACTATTCCCATATCAGCCTTTGAGGATGCACCAGTTTCTGCAACCGTTTCAGCAACGATTTTGGAAACCTCTTCTTCAGAGAGCTGTTTTGGCATATATAATTCGACATACTGAAGTTCAGTACGAATTTTTTCAACAAGGTCTTCACGACCTGCTTTTTCAAATTCATGGAGGGAATCCTTGCGTTGTTTAACTTCGCGAGAAAGGACAGTTAACTCCTGTTCTTCGTTAAGCTCTTCACCGAGCTTGATGGCTTCGTTTTGAAGTGAAGCTTTAATCATACGAATGACAGTGAGCTTTTCTTTTTCTTTATTCCTCATCGCTTGTTTCATATCTTCATTTAAACGCTCGAGAAGACTCATTACATACACCCTCTCTTACCACTTACGCTTTCTAGCAGCCTCAGACTTTTTCTTACGTTTAATACTAGGTTTTTCGTAGAATTCGCGCTTTCTTGCTTCCTGCAAAGTACCAGTTTTTGATACTGTACGTTTGAAGCGACGAAGAGCATCTTCAAGCGATTCGTTTTTACGAACGACGGTTTTAGACATTCTCTTTCCCTCCCTCCGAGCACAACACACTTACATCAACAACATGGTTTATTCCATGTACCTTGCAATTATAATATAACAGCTTATAAAGGTCAACAGTAATTAGCCTGCACTGGCATTTGTTTTTAACTAATTATGATATTTTATTACCCAGCACGCGGACAAACTAAACATTTTTTGTCTCAGGCATGTCCTTGCCCTAATCACCATAGTATTAGATGTAGGGGGTGAGGGCTTGACCCAGCTGTTAATATTTTTACTGCTTATTGGGATATTTATTTATGGGATGACACTTTTAAGATCAGGACTTTTTAATCTATCCGCCAATTCATTGAAAAATTGGCTGGCAGTGCTGACAAATGCTCCCTGGAAAGGCCTGCTTATCGGTACATTGATTACTGCTATTTTGCAAAGCAGTTCAGCTGTAATGATCATTACTATAGGCATGGTTTCAGCAAGAATGCTCACGTTTCCGCAAACCATAGGCATTATTCTAGGAACAAATATTGGAACAACGTTTACGACAGAGCTAATTACTTTTAATATAGAATCTTATATTATCCCAATTGCCGTGACAGGAAGTATCCTTGCAGTTACGAAAAGAAAAAACCTTCAGAGTGCCGGTCTCGCTTTGCTGGGTATATCTGCAGTATTTGCAGCAATGAGAGGCTTTGAATATCTGGCAGGTTCCCTAAAAAATAATGATATGGTCAATCAAATGCTGCTTGCTCTTGATGGCAGCCATTTGTATGCTGTTTTTGCCGGGATCATCATTACAGCCATTATCCAGTCAAGCACCGCAACAACTGGAATCATAATGGGCTTTCTGACTGCTGGTACGATGGATTTAAATACAGCCATTGCCATTATGCTTGGATCAAATATTGGAACATGCGTTGATGCCTATTTGGCATCCATTGGTTCAGGCAGGGAAGCCAAGCTTTCTGCCTACGCACATATTTGGCTAAATTGTATAGGTGTTGCCGCTTTTTATCCTTTTATTGATTTGCTGGCTGCCCTTGGACAAAATGCTGCTGCCCATGCAGACGTGCAGCTTGCCCATATTAGCGTTTTGTTCAATGTCCTATCATCTCTGCTTGTCCTACCCTTCGCCAATCAGTTTGGAAGGTTTATTATCAAGCTGCATGACAGATAATGTATTTCTGTATAATTATTGTTCTCCTTTTGCAGCCCGCATTTTTTGTTGGCCAAGGCTCTTATTAAAGGCTTATCTTGCATCTTGTTCAATTTATCTTGCATCATTTATAATTTTTCTAGCATCAATTGAACTTTATGTAACAACATTCCGGATTTATCTAACACGTTTTGAAATTTATCTAACATTTGATACAATTTGGCATTTAATTTTGCCAAAACAAAAAAATGCCGGGTATCCCGGCATTTTTTTTAGTAATCAGAATCGCTTGTCAAACCGTTGACAATAGCTGCTCCTGAGCTTGCACCAATTCTTGTGGCACCCGCTTCAATCATTTTCTGTGCATCTTCAGCGCTTCTTACTCCGCCAGAAGCTTTAACGCCAATATCCGGGCCAACTGTTTTTCTCATAAGGGCGATGTCTTCAACAGTTGCTCCTCCAGTAGAGAACCCAGTAGATGTTTTAACAAAGTCAGCTCCTGCTTTAACTGAAAGTTCGCAGGCTCTAACCTTTTCTTCCTCAGTAAGAAGGCATGATTCGATAATAACCTTTGTTAATGCTTTACCTTTAGCAGCATCGACAACCGCGCGAATATCTCTTTCAACAAGCTCATTATCTCCGCCTTTTAAAGCCCCGATATTGATAACCATATCCACTTCTGTAGCACCATTTTCAATGGCATTTTTAGTTTCAAACGCTTTAGTTTCAGGAGTGGAAGCTCCTAATGGAAAACCGATTACTGTGCATACCTTTACTTCAGTTCCGTTTAGCAAATCGCTTGAAAGTTTAACCCAAGTTGGATTAACACAAACGGATGCAAAGTTGTATTCCTTTGCCTCTGCACATATTTTCTCAATTTGGTCTTTTGTTGCATCTGCTTTAAGCAATGTATGATCGATCATTCTAGCTACGTTATTTGTCATTTTAACTACTCCTTTAAAACAAGTTGTCCGTACCTCTTACATAATACCATTCAAATAAAAAAATATCGAGCAGAATTCAGCAATTTTGTAATCGTTTTCGTGACTAGTTTTTCCCAAAACACTTTATTCAATTAGGATTGAACAAAAAAGGAACTACCCTAAGGTAATTCCTTTTAATTAAACTGCTTCCTCTTTTTGTTCTTCCAATTCATCAAGCACACGGACAAATTGGCCTTCATTATAAGGATAGCCAGCCTTTTTAATTTTCACTTTGACAATCTGGCCAATCATTTCTTCAGTAGCCGGGAAGACAACCTTCAAGTAATTGTCAGTATATCCGACAAACAAATTGCTATCAGGGTCATCCTTGAAGCTTTCCTCAGGAATCACTTCAAGCACTTCTCCCTCATATTGGGAGGCATATTCTTTTGCAAGCTGATCAGATAATGCAATCAAGCGGTGCACCCGCTCGTTTTTAACTTCTTCATCAACCTGGTCATCCATTCTTGCAGCTGGTGTTCCTGTACGCTTGGAATAAGGGAATACATGAAGCTCGGAGAATTTATGTTCCTGTATAAAATTATAGGTTTCCATGAATTCTTCTTCTGTTTCCCCCGGGAATCCAACGATAACATCTGAGGTTACCGCCAAGCCTGGAAGAGCTTCCTTCAAACGTTCAAGACGCTCCGCAAAGAACTCCATTGTATATTTGCGGCGCATTCTCTTTAGAACTGTGTTGGAACCCGATTGAAGAGGAATATGCAAGTGCCTTACAACCACTTTGGATTGATCCATCACTTCAATGACTTCATCTGTAATTTGGCTGGCTTCAATGGAAGAGATTCTTAGACGTTTAAGACCTTTAACCTGCTCTTCCAAATCTCTCAGAAGCATCGCAAGATTATAGTCCTTCATATCCTCCCCATAGCCCCCTGTATGGATTCCAGTGAGGACAATCTCTTTGTAGCCTGCATCGACAAGCTGTTGTGCCTGGCGAATTACTTCCTGTGGATCGCGGGATCTCATTAAACCGCGGGCCCACGGAATTATACAGAAAGTACAGAAATTGTTGCAGCCCTCCTGAATTTTAAGGGAAGCACGCGTCCGGTCTGTGAATGCTGGTACATCAAGTTCCTCATACACACGATTTTTCATGATATTGCCCACACCATTGATAGGCTGGCGTTCCTGTTTGTACTGCTCAATATATTCGAGCATCTTAACCCGATCCTGGGTACCTACAACGATATCTACCCCTGGGATCGCCATTATTTCAGCTGGAGAAGTTTGTGCATAACAGCCTGTTACACAAATTACAGCATCAGGGTTTTTCCGGATAGCTCTCCTAATAACCTGTCGGCTTTTTTTATCGCCTGTATTTGTAACTGTACAAGTATTAATGACATATACATCTGAAACAGATTCAAAATCTGTCCGATCATAGCCAGCTTCTTTAAACAGCTGCCAAATGGCTTCTGTTTCGTAATGGTTGACTTTGCAACCAAGTGTATGAAATGCAACTGCAGGCATATTATTTCACCCCATTAATTCAAAATGATAGGAAACAGCTGAAAGAAAATAAAGCGGTGCTGTTTCTGTTCTTAAAATACGCGGGCCAAGTCCGCAGGCAAGAAAGCCGTGCTCCTGGAGCAATGAAACTTCCTGGTCTTCAAGCCCGCCTTCAGGTCCAAAAAATATAATCAGCGATTCACCTTTATTCATCAAAGACAAGGTTTTGGAAAGCACAGAAGCCTCCCCCTGTTTTGCTTCTTCCTCAAAGGCGATCAATTTATGTGTATAATCAGCACAAAGCTTCAGCAGTGACTTCATATCTAGCGGTGTAAAAACTTCAGGAACCGTGTTGCGGTGAGACTGTTCTGCAGCCTCTTTGGCAATTTTCTGCCACCTGTCTACTTTTTTCGCAGCTTTCTTCGCATCCCATTTTACTACTGAACGAGCTGAAGTAAAAGGGATAAAACGGTGAGCGCCAAGCTCTGTACCCTTTTGGATAATCCATTCCAGTTTATCCCCTTTAGGCAGTCCGCTCACAATTGTAATATCAACAGGAAGCTCAGAAGACCCTTCAATCCATTGTACAACTTCTGCCGCAACTTGTTCATCGGTAATTTCTGCAATTGTGCATAGCGCACTATTTTCATGGGGGTCCACACATATAATTTTGTCGCCTTCTTTCATCCGCATAACCTTTGAAATATGATGGCGATCTTCACCCAAAATATTAAAGCGATTATCAATTGCTGATTCCTCAACGAAATACCGCTGCACAATCGGCACCTTCTTTCCTAACTTGTCCGCTTTCCTTCTAAACTGTAAAAGGGGGGTATGAAATACCCCCTAAAAAAAGACTGTCTAGCTTTTAATTTCTTTTCGCTACTATCGCTACCCAATCTTCCATCTGAATCGTCTCTTCAATCTCAAAACCAGCTCCGGCAATTGCATCTCTTACTTCCTGCTTTTTCTGCTGGATAATACCGGAGGCGATAAAGTATCCGCCTTCCTTTACGACAGATGCAACATCATCTGTAAACCGCAGAATCACTTCAGCAAGAATATTGGCCACTACGACATCTGCACCTTGCTCCACTCCATCAAGAAGATTATTTTGGGAAACGTCAACAATAGCCTGAACTTTATTCAGCTTAATATTCAATCTAGCTGAATTTACAGCGACTTCATCCAAATCAAGTGCTTTAACACTTTCAGCGCCAAGCATGGCTGCCGCAATGCTCAAAACACCTGAACCGGTCCCAACATCCACTACCTTGTCACCTTGTTTTACCGTTCTTTCCAACGCTTGGATACACATGACAGTAGTGGGGTGTGTCCCCGTTCCAAAAGCCATGCCCGGATCAAGTTCAATGATAAGCTCATCACTGCTGACCGGAGTATACTCCTCCCATGTAGGGACAATGGTAAACCGTTCTGAGATTTTCACAGGATTATAATATTTTTTCCAGGCTGTCGCCCATTCCTCTTCGTTAACTTCACTAATGCTGACCTTATTAGCTCCAATATCAATGTTAAATAAAATCAGGTTATTAATAGCCTCTTTTATTTCATCAACCGTTTCGCCCAAAAAACTGTTTACAGGCAAATAAGCTTTTACGATAACGCCTTCTTCAGGATAATCCTGTGGATCGAGCTGGTAGATTTCGCCGAATTGGTCCTTTCTTTCTTTTACAAGTTCCAAAGGATCTTCTATAACGACTCCGCTTGCTCCGGCTTCATGCAAAATATTCGAAATCGGTTCAACAGCTTCATTTGTCGTATGAATACTGATTTCTGACCATTTCACTTCTACCAACTCCATTTCCTTTATTCACCTTTAAAGGCTCTTTTTACTTTAGAAAAAAAGCTCTCTTCCTGCTCCCCTTGAGGAACTTTTTCGCTTACTTCCGCAAATTCGCTAAGCAGCTGCCTTTGTTTTTCTGTCATCTTTGTCGGTGTGATGGTGCGAACTATTATATGCTGATCTCCTGTGCCGTAGCCTCTTACGTTCGGAACACCTTTCCCTTTCAAACGGAATTTTGTTCCCGTTTGTGTACCCGCAGGAACCTTCAGTTTTACTTTCCCATGCAGGGTTGGCACTTCGATTTCATCACCAAGGGCTGCTTGCACAAATGTAATAGGCATTTCACAATATACATCATCGCCATCCCGTTCAAAGAACTCATGCGATCGAACATGGAACACTACATAAAGATCTCCAGAAGGGCCGCCATTCACACCCGGTTCACCTTGTCCAGCTACACGAAGCTGCTGGCCATCGTCAATGCCGGCAGGAATCTTAACGTGAATTTTCCTTCGTTTTTGCACTTTGCCAGAGCCGCCGCATGTAGAGCATTTATTCTTAATTTCTTTACCCGTACCGCTACAATAATGACAAACTCTTCTGTTTACAATCTTGCCAAATGGTGTATTTTGTTCAACATTCAGCTGGCCTGATCCATGGCAGTGACGGCATGTTTCCGGCTTGGTGCCAGGCTTCGCCCCTGATCCGTTACATGTTTCACATGTTTCCTCACGAGGGATCTCAATATCGGTTTCTTTTCCAAAGACAGCTTCTTCAAAGGACAGGGACATTGTGTATTGCAAATCTGCGCCTTGCCTTGGGGCATTAGGATCACGACGGCGAGAACCGCCTCCGAAGAATGAGCTGAAGATGTCCTCGAATCCGCCAAACCCTTCGAAACCGCCCCCACCAAAGCCTTGATTCGGATCTGTATGTCCAAATTGATCGTAATGGGCTCTTTTTTGATCATCGCTAAGTACTTCGTACGCTTCTTTTACTTCCTTGAACTTCTCGTCAGCATCAGGCTCTTTATTAATATCAGGATGATATTTTTTTGAAAGCTTTCGATAAGCTTTCTTTATTTCATCCTTGGATGCACCTTTGCTAATCCCAAGAACTTCATAGTAATCCCGTTTGCTCATGATTACCACTCCCCGATTCATTTCACATAAAGGTTATTGTATCATTCTCTAAATATGTTCCGCAACCGCCATTCACCCGTACATTGAAAAGAAGATCCGCAATTAGGCGATTTGCCGCTTCTCCAAAGAAAGGATCCGCATCCGCTCATCGGGCAAGGGGCAAAAAGGCACCTCAGGAAATTCTCTCAAATGGCTTAAACCCGCTGCATTTTCTTTGAAAACTAAGTTTCCATAAACAGAAATAAAAGCCAAAGCCAAGAAATACCTGACTTTGACTTTTAAAAGACTAAAGGTTATTTAGATATTATTTATCGTCTTTAACCTCTTCGTATTCTGCGTCAACTACATTGTCGTCATTATTGCCGCCTGTGCCTTCTGCGCCTTGGCCCGCCTGTGCTTGCTGAGCCTGCTCATAAAGCTTCATGGTTAACGCCTGGACAATTTCCTGTAATGCATCTTTCTTCGTGCGGATTTCATCCAGATCGTTCTTTTCAATTGCAGCTTTTAGTTCGTCTTTAGCTTCGTTTGCTTTTGTAACCTCAGCTTCGTCCACTTTGCCTTCAAGATCCTTTAGGGTCTTTTCAGTAGTGAATACTAGCTGGTCTGCTTCATTGCGAAGCTCAACTTCTTCTTTGCGCTTCTTATCGGCTTCAGCATTTTCTTCTGCTTCTCTTACCATTTTATCGATTTCTTCATCCGATAACCCTGTAGATGACTTAATCGTAATGGCCTGTTCTTTATTTGTGCCCAGGTCTTTTGCACGCACGTTAACGATACCATTTTTATCGATGTCAAAAGATACCTCAATTTGCGGCACTCCGCGCGGAGCAGGAGGAATATCGCCAAGCTGGAAGCGGCCTAATGTTTTATTGTCTGCTGCCATTGGACGTTCCCCTTGAAGAACATGGATGTCAACAGCCGACTGATTATCTGCAGCTGTTGAGAATACTTGTGATTTAGATGTTGGGATAGTTGTATTCCGTTCGATCAGCTTTGTAAATACACCGCCCATTGTTTCAATACCAAGAGACAATGGAGTTACGTCTAATAGGACAACATCCTTAACATCGCCAGTGATCACTCCGCCCTGGATGGCTGCACCCATTGCTACAACTTCATCAGGGTTAACACCTTTATGAGGCTCCTTGCCTGTTTCTTTTTTAATTGCTTCCTGTACTGCTGGGATACGTGTTGATCCGCCGACAAGAATAACTTTATCGATTTCTGAAGGGCTCAAGCCTGCATCTTTTAATGCCTGGCGTGTAGGACCCATTGTGCGTTCTACAAGATCAGCAGACAGCTCTTCAAATTTTGCTCTGGATAATGTTACTTCAAGGTGCAAAGGACCCGCATCCCCGGCAGTAATGAAAGGAAGGGAAATTTGTGTTGAAGTTACACCAGATAAATCCTTTTTCGCTTTTTCAGCTGCATCTTTTAAACGCTGGAGCGCCATTTTATCTTTAGATAGATCGATGCCATTTTCTTTTTTGAATTGTTCTACCAAGTAATCGATAATAACCTGGTCGAAGTCATCTCCGCCAAGGCGATTATCGCCGGCTGTTGATTTAACTTCAAAAACGCCATCGCCAAGTTCAAGGATGGAAACGTCAAAAGTACCGCCGCCAAGGTCATAAACAAGGATGGTCTGGTCCTCATCCATTTTATCAAGGCCGTAAGCCAAAGCCGCAGCTGTTGGTTCGTTGATAATACGCTCGACTTCAAGTCCTGCAATTTTCCCTGCATCTTTTGTAGCCTGGCGTTCAGCATCATTAAAATATGCTGGAACTGTGATAACAGCTTTTGTTACTTTTTCGCCAAGATAGTCTTCAGCATAAGATTTTAAGTATTGAAGAACAATAGCAGATACCTCTTGAGGTGAATACTCTTTGCCTTCAATTTCAGTTTTAAAATCTGTTCCCATGTGGCGCTTAATGGAAATAATTGTGTTCGGATTTGTAATGGATTGGCGTTTAGCTACCTCACCGACCTGGCGTTCACCGTTTTTAAACGCAACAACTGAAGGAGTTGTACGATTGCCCTCTGGATTTGGAATTACTTTTGGTTCGCCGCCCTCGAGAACTGCGACACATGAGTTTGTTGTACCTAAATCTATTCCGATAATTTTGCTCATGTTCTTTACCTCCCCAAAATATGTAGTTACTGATTTACTTTAACCATTGCTGGACGGATGACTCTGTCCTTTAGTTTGTAGCCTTTTTGGAACTCTTCGACTACAATATTGGAATCAAAATTCTCATCCTCCACCTGCATGACAGCCTGATGCAAATGCGGATCAAATTCCTTTCCAACAGCTTCGATCTGTTCTGCACCTTCTTTTTTAATAGCCTCAAGCACGCTTCGGTAAACCATTTCCATTCCTTGAAGAATGGATTTTGCCTGTTCGTTTTCAGCTTCCATCTGAAGAGCTCTCTCAAAGTTGTCAACTGCAGGCAACAGATCAGAGATTAAGCTTTGTGCTCTATATTTTTCAGACGCTTCAAGGTCAAGCCTTGCACGGCGCCGGGAATTTTCAAAATCAGCCTGAAGACGGTAAATGCGATTTTCTGCTTCTTCTAGCTTACCTTCCAGCTCAGCAATTCTTTCCTGAGCAGCAGTAAGCTCGGAGTCCGTATTTTCCTGGCCAGAGCTTGTTCCTTCAGCCTCTGCGAACACTTCCTCAATAGGAACATCATTTTCAGTTCTTTCAGGTTTGTGCATTTGTTCATTTAAATCTTCATTTAGTATTTCTTTCTCTTCTGCCAACTTGTTCACCTCCCTTAAAGAATGGATGTTCCAGTGCATCACACTATAAAAAAAACACAGGGAAAGGGATGGAAAAGGCCATTCCACCCTTAATCAATATTTCCACCGTCAGCCGTTTTGATACAGCTTCGATAAAACAGCAGATAAGTCTGCGCTGATGTAATCCAGCAAGCTTATGACTCTTGAGTACTCCATTCTGGTAGGTCCGAGGATGGCTATTGTACCCAGCTGCTCGGTACCGATCGAGTAGCTCGCTGTAATCAGACTGCAGTTCTCCATTGCTGAATTGTTATTTTCCCGTCCAATTTTAATATTGATCCCAGCCTTATTTTTACGGATTAAATCATATATGCCATCTTCTTGCTCAATCATATTCATGAGACTTTTAACTTTTTCAATATCATGAAATTCCGGCTGGCTAAGCATATTGGTTTTTCCGCCAAAAAATAATTTTTCATATGTTGGAATCTTAATCGTATCAGCAATCGAGTTAAGCATAAAGTCATAATTATTGATATGCTGCCGCAAAAGCATGGCTACTTCTTTATAAAGCTTATTGTTAAGGCTTTCGATCGGCGCTCCAGCCAATCGGTCGTTTAAGATGTTGACTACCTTTTCCAAATCGCCGGCATCAATGTTTTCCGGCAAGTGAAACATCCTGTTTTCCACATGGCCAGTATCGGTAATGATAATTGCTATTGCTGTTTCATTATTCAAAGGAACAATTTGAATCTTTTTTAACTTGTTGTCCCTAACTGCAGGCCCAAGCACGATGGATGTATAATTCGTCAACTCGGACAGAATTTTGGCTGATCTTTGAACAATTTTCTCCAGCTCATAAATTCTCTCCGCAAAGATTGACTTTACTTTATAGATGTCATGCTGATTTAATTTTTGCGGGGATAAAAGGTGGTCCACATAGTAGCGGTACCCTTTCTCAGAAGGAATCCTCCCCGATGAGGTGTGTGTTTTTTCAATAAACCCAAGTTCCTCCAAATCAGCCATCTCATTTCTGATCGTTGCGGAACTAAAAGAAATCTCTTCCTTTTTCGACAAGGTTCTCGACCCGACAGGCTGTGCAGTTTGAATAAAATCATCAACAATCACTTGAAAAATTAATAATTGACGATCTGTTAACACAGTTATCACCTCTGTTAGCACTCTTTGTTTGCGAGTGCTAATTCTACTAATAAATTAACAAATCAAGCGTGCAGTGTCAATAATTTGGCTTCCATTTTTACAACATACAAGTTTCCTCTGCCAATTATCCTATAAAGGACTGGAACACTTCATTTCCAAGGAATCGCCCTTGCCTTGTCAGCTTAATATGATTGTCATGAACAGCAATTAATTCTTTGTCCGCCAGCTGAGCAATTTGAGCTTCAAACAAATTTAAAGGATCTCTGCCAAATTTCTCTTTAAAACGACCGATGGAGACACCATCCGTTTTTCTCAGCCCGAGGAACATCTCCTCTTCCATTTGTTCTTCAAGAGTTACCTTATGCTCTTCAAGCAAAGGAAGCTGTCCATTTGCTATTGGCTCCATATACTTCTTGAGCGGACCATGATTTGACCTGCGCATTCCATTTACATATCCATGAGCACCTGCCCCGAATCCAAAATACCATTCATTGTCCCAATAAGTAATATTATGCCGGCTTTCATTCCCGGGTTTCGCAAAATTGCTGATTTCATATTGTTTATAGCCATGTTTGTCCATTTGCTCCATTAACAAAGCATACATTTCAGCTTCCACATCTTCTCCTGGAGTTGGCAGTCTGCCTTTTCTCATAAGGTTATAAAATACAGTCTTAGGTTCAATAATCAGTGAGTAACCCGAATAATGGGCAATATCCAAATTGAAGGATGTTTCTAGTGTTTCTTGAAAATCCTTTAAAGTCTGGTCCGGAAGACTATAGATAAGATCAATGCTGATGTTTTTAAAACCTATTTTCTTTGCTGCTTCAACGGAGTGGAAAACATCTTTGGCTCTGTGAACCCTTCCAATTCTTTTTAGAAGCTCATCATTGAAAGTCTGTACGCCAAAGCTAAGCCGGTTGACCCCAGCCTCATACAATAATTGGAGTTTTTCATCAGAAAGATCGCCAGGATTTGCTTCAAAGGTGTACTCTGTCGAACTGTCATAAGGAAGCTGCTTTTTAATAATGGCACAAAGCTTTTCAAGCTGCTGCTCATTTAGAGCTGTTGGTGTGCCGCCTCCAATAAAAATGGAATTCAAATGACTTGTTGGCGTTTCATGCAGGGCAAGTTCCATTTCCTTATCGAGAGAATCAAGATATTCCCCCACCGGCTGGCCCTTAAGAAAGACTTTATTAAAATCGCAGTAGTGGCATATGTGCTCACAAAATGGGATATGTATATAAGCTGCTTTAATCATTAATTTCACTACCTTCATATAAACATCATTAATTTAGGCTCTTTTGGTATAGATTGTTGGTTTTGGACTCTAAAGATTGACCGTTGATTTCCGCTCCAGACACTTGCTTTCCGCGGGGAGGCACGGGAGCCTCCTCGGCGTTT